>NZ_JAJSZC010000268.1:0-9646 GCF_036815105.1 Streptomyces sp. IBSBF 3136 | reverse complement strand
TCTCGGGGGTGGACGGGGCGGCCGGAGCCGGTTGCGGGGCGGTCCCCGTGACGTGCATGGCTGGGTGGGCCTCTCATCGAACTGCTGTTCCCGGGATCGCCGGGGCGAGTCCATGGTCGGATATGCCCCGAGCCGTCGCCAAATCGCCGTTTGTTCTGTTGTGAGAGGGGTCCGAAAGTGCAGAAAACGCCACATCGGGGCCGCGCGGCGGAAGAAGTTGCGGTGCCGCCGCGTGGCCCCGACCGGTTGTCCGGTGACCGCCGGCGCGGCCCCCGCCTCAGCCCTTGTTGGAGCCGAGGGTGAGACCGCTGACGAACTGGCGCTGGAGGACGAAGTACACGACCAGCGTCGGGATCGCGGTGAGCAGGGCGCCGGCGGCGACCAGGTTGGGGTCGGTGAAGTACTGGCCGGACAGGTTGTTCAGGGCCGAGGTGATCGGCATGTTCTCGCCGGTCGAGATCAGCACCAGGGCCCAGAAGAAGTCGTTGTAGATCCAGATCGACAGCAGAGTGGCCAGGGCCGCCATCGCCGGCTTGCACAGCGGCAGCGTGATCTGCCAGTACAGCCGCCACACCGAGGCGCCGTCGACCAGCGCCGCCTCGGTCAGCTCGTGCGGCAGCGAGCGCATGTAGTTGCTCAGCACGAACGCGCAGAACCCGGACTGGAAGGCCACGTGGATCAGGACGAGCCCGAGCGCGGAGTCGTACAGCTTGCCGCTCGCCGTGACGCCGGGCAGGTCCGTCAGCAGGTACAGCCGGTACAGCGGGGTGATGATGACCTGCTGCGGCAGCAGGTTGCCCGCCGTGAAGACCAGCAGCAGCGCCAGGTTCAGCCGGAAGTCGAAGCGGGCGACGTAGAAGGCGACGCACGAGGACAAAAACAGCGTCACCAGCACGGCCGGTACGGCGATCACCAGCGTGTTGCCGAAGTAGTGGACCATGTCCGACTGCTGGAAAGCGTTGGTGAAGTTGTCGAGGTTCAGCGTGTCCGGCCAGGACACGTACCCCTTGGCGCTGGTCTCGCCGTACGGCCGCAGCGCCGAGAAGACGGCCCACAGCAGCGGCGCGAGCCACGCCAGGGCCGTCCCCGCGAGGAATACGTGCAGCAGGACCCGGGCGGGGCGGAGGGGGGCGCGCCGCTTCAGCGGGAGAGTGGTGCCGCTCATGCGCGCCGCTCCTTCCGGAAGGTGGCGATCAGGTACGGGACGATCACCGCGAGGGAGATGACCAGGAGGACGACGGCGATGGCCGACCCGTAACCGATCCGGCTGGACTCGCCGATGATGTTGTTGGTCACCAGGATCGACAGCAACTCGGTGCCCTGCGCCCCCTTGTTGAAGACGAAGACCAGGTCGAAGGCGCGCAGCGCCTCGATGATGGTGACCACGAGGACGACCGTGTTGGTGGGGCGCAAGGTCGGGAAGATGACGCTTTTGAAGGTCTGCCACTCGTTGGCGCCGTCCAGCGCCGAGGCCTCCCGCAGCGAGGGGTCGACGCTCTTGAGGCCGGCCAGGTACAGGATCATCATGTAGCCGGTGTGCCGCCAGGACGCGGCGATCAGGACCGCCCACAGATTGAGCTTGGGATCGCCGATCCAGTCGATGTAGTGGCCGGGCTTGTTGGCGCCGATGACGCTGTTGATCAGGCCCGTGTCCGGGTTGTAGACGAGCTGCCAGACGAAGCCGATGCAGGCCATCGAGATCACGACCGGCAGGAAGAACGCGGTCTGGTAGACCCGGCTGAACCGGATCCGCTTGTCGAGCTGGACGGCGAGGAAGAGGCCGAACGGCGTCGGGACCAGGATGAGGACCACGAACCAGATGACGTTGTGCTGGACGGCGGGCCAGAACTGCGGGTTGTCCGCGAAGAGTTGCCGGAAGTTGTCCAGGCCCACCCACTTGATCGAGTCGAACCCGATGCCGTCCCAGGTGGTGAAGGCGAGGAAGATCGAGGCGATGGCGGTGACCCAGACGAGGGCCACGTGCAGGACCGTGGGCACGCCCGCCATCAGGGCGAGCGTGAACCGGTCGCGGCGGGTCAGCAGGCGCCGGTGGCCCTGGCCGGCCCGCCCGGATGCGGGAGCGGCGCCCGGAGGCGGCACGGCTGCCGCCTCCGAGCGCGTCGTCGTCGTGTCGGTGGTCATGGGGCCGCTCACGAGGACGCGAAGATCTGCTTCTTCTGGCGTTCGATGGACGACAGCAGGCTGTCCACGCCCTTGGGGTTCTGCAGGAACTTCTGCAGTCCGGGCTGCATCACCGTGGAGGTGAAGTCGGGCCGGGAGTCGCGGTCCATGAACTGGGTCAGGCTCTTGGCGCCGCTGATCATGTCGAACGCCTTCTTCTGGAGCGGCGAGTAGGCGGAGGTGTCGGCCTTGCTGGAGGCGGCCACCACGCTGGGGTCGGTCTTGAGGTAGAGCTCCTCGGCCGCCGGGCTGCCCAGGTACTCCAGGAGCTTGACGACACCCGCGTGGTTCTTCGGGGCCTTGCTCACCATGAAGCCGTCGGTCGGGGCCTCCACGGTGTCCTGTCCGTACGCGGAGTTCATCTCCGGGAAGGGGAAGAAGTCCAGGTCGGCCAGGTCGGCCTTGTCGGTGAACTGCTGGGCGACGAACGAGCCCAGGAGGTACATGCCGGCCTTCTTCGCGACCAGCGTCTGCGCGGCGTCCTGCCAGGTGCGGCCCATGAAGCCGTCCTGGTGGTAGGGGAGCAGCTCGGACCAGTGGTCGAAGACGGCCTTCACCTTGGCGTCGGTCCACGCGGCCTTGCCCGCCATCAGCTCGACGTGGAAGTCGTAGCCGTTCAGGCGGAAGTTGATCTGGTCGAAGGTGCCCATCGCGGGCCAGGCGTCCTTGTCGCCGAAGGCGATCGGCACCAGGCCGTCCTTCTTCATCCGCTTGCACAGCGCGACCAGTTCGTCCCAGGTGGCCGGGACCTGGTAACCGTGCTGCCGGAAGACGCTTCTGCGGTAGAAGACCGCCCAGGGGTAGGTGGTCAGCGGGACGAAGTAGTACTTGCCGTCCTCGCCCTTGCTGAGCTTCTTCATGGCCTCGGGGAAGTTGCCGCCGATCTTGGCCCATACGTCGTCGAGGGGCGTGGCCAGCTTCTTCGCCGCGAAGAACTGCATACGGTAGCCCGCGAACCAGTTGAACACGTCGTCCGGCGTGCCCTGCAGATACGAGTTGATCTGCTCCTGGAAGGTGTTGTGGTCCTTGGTGTTCACGTCGACGGTGATGCCGGACTGCTTCTTGAAGTCCGCGTAGACGCTCGCGAAGGCCTTCTTCGGCACCGCGTCCGAGGCGTTGGAGCCGACGGTGACGGTCTTCGGGTCGGCGGACGAGCCACTGCCGCCGCAGGCGGACAGCAGGGGTATCCCGGCGCCGGCGAGGAGGGCGGCACCGCCCGCTCCGCGCAGCAGCGAACGACGGCTGGGCCTGGTGGCGGGCAGAGCGGCAGGGGAGAGGCGCATGGCGGCTCCTGAGAAGCAGGGTTCGGCCAAGGGGATGAGCCGATCACCGAAGGTCTTCGAAACCGATCAGAAATCAACTCGACCGAACAACGTGGCGTAATAACAGCCCCACTTCCGCGCACGCGTCAATAGCTCCGGGCGCGCTGGGGTGTCTCTTGCCCGAAACGTAATCGTCACCGCCGTGCGCCCCATCGCCCCAGGCTGACCGGGGTGTTCCGGTTGTGGAGCCGTGTGCGGTGTACTGGGGCGGACGGATCAACGCGAGCCAGGAAAACGGAAGTTGATTTGTGCTGACATCCTGTCCTGCTGGCGAAAATATGTCTTGACAAAGCATTGACAGCGGGCCGCGCAGGGACTTGGATCGCGTGCCGACGCAACAACGTCCCTTCCCCGTCACACAGTGAGGTGCAGGAACGATGGACCGCACTTGTCACCCCCGCTCCCGCCGACCGGCCCCGGTCGTGGCCGTGGCCGCCGCGGCAGCCCTCGTCCTCGCCGGCTGCTCCAGCGGATCCGGCGGGAAGAAGGCCGCGGAGGGAGGGTCGGGCGCCTCGGCGGGCAGGGCCGACACCCCCCGTATGACGGTCGCGCTGGTCACCCACCAGGCCCCCGGCGACACCTTCTGGGACATCGTCCGCAAGGGCGCCGAGGCCGCCGCCGCCAAGGACAACGTCAAGCTGGTGTACTCCGCCGACCCGAACGCCGGCACCCAGGCCAACTACGTGCAGAACGCGATCGACCAGAAGGTCGACGGCATCGCGGTCACCCTCGCCAAGCCGGGCGCCATGAAGGACGTCGTCGCCAGGGCCGGCGCGGCGAAGATACCCGTCGTCGGCCTCAACTCGGGCCTCAGCGACTGGAAGAAGCTCGGCCTGCTGGAGTTCTTCGGCCAGGACGAGACCGTGGCGGGCGAGGCGTTCGGCAGGAAGCTCGACGAGGTCGGCGCCAAGAAGGTCGTCTGCGTGATCCAGGAACAGGGCAACATCGGCCTCACCCAGCGCTGCGACGGCATGAAGAAGACCTTCTCCGGCACGACCGAGACGCTGTACGTCAACGGCACCGACATGCCGTCCGTGAAGTCGACGATCACGGCCAAGCTCAAGCAGAACAGCGCCCTCGACCACGTGGTCACCCTCGGCGCCCCCTTCGCGCTGGCCGCGGTGCAGTCGGTGGGCGACGCGGGCAGCAAGGCCAAGGTCGCCACGTTCGACCTGAACAACCAGTTGGCCGGCGCCATCAAGAAGGGCACCATCCAGTTCGCCGTGGACCAGCAGCCCTACCTGCAAGGCTACTTGGCGGTCGACTCGCTGTGGCTGTACAAGAACAACGGCAACTACAGCGGCGGCGGGGAGCAACCGGTGCTCACCGGCCCGGCCTTCGTCGACAGGTCCAACGTCGACCAGGTCTCCCGGTTCGCCGCCAAGGGCACCCGGTGAGGGGCACGGCCCAGCAAGCCGGGCCGGCGGTGGGCGAGCCGCCGGCGTCCGGTCCCCGCCCGGCCGACGGCCGCACCGCCCGGCGCCCCCCGCTGCTCCGGCTGCTGGCCCGGCCCGAGGTCGGCGTCTTCCTCGGCGCCGCGGCCGTCCTGGTCTTCTTCCTGATCGCCGCGCCCTCGCTCCGCCAGGGCAGCTCGCTGGCCACCGTCCTCTACCAGTCCTCGACCATCGGCATCATGGCCCTCCCGGTGGCCCTGCTGATGATCGGCGGCGAGTTCGACCTGTCGTCGGGCGTCGCCGTCATCGGCTCGGCGCTCACCGCGAGCATGCTCAGCTACCAGCTGACCGTCAACGTCTGGACCGGCGTGCTCGTCGCCCTCGTCCTCTCCCTCGCCGTCGGCGCCTTCAACGGGTGGATGGTGGTCAGGACCGGACTGCCCAGCTTCCTCGTCACCCTCGGCACCTTCCTGATCCTGCAAGGCGTCGACCTCGCCGTGACCAAGCTCGTCACCGGCAACGTCGCCACGGACGACATCAGCGACATGGACGGCTTCGGCCAGGCCAGGAGGATCTTCGCCTCCTCCGTCGGCATCGCCGGCGTCCAGGTGAAGATCACGGTCTTCTACTGGGTGGCCTTCGCGGCGCTGGCCACCTGGGTCCTGCTGCGCACCAGATACGGCAACTGGATCTTCGCCGTCGGCGGGAACAGGGACAGCGCACGCGCGGTCGGCGTCCCGGTGGACCTCACCAAGATCTCCCTGTTCATGCTGGTCGGCTTCGCCGCCTGGTTCGTCGGCATGCACAACCTGTTCTCCTTCAACACCGTGCAGTCCGGCGAGGGCGTGGGCCAGGAGCTGATCTACATCGCCGCGGCGGTCATCGGCGGCTGCTCGCTCACCGGCGGCTCCGGCTCGGCGATCGGCCCGGTCTTCGGCGCGTTCATGTTCGGCATGGTCAACCAGGGCATCGTCTTCGCCGGCTGGAACCCCGACTGGTTCAAGGCGTTCCTCGGCGTGATGCTGCTCGGCGCCGTCCTGATCAACCTGTGGGTCCAGCGCACGGCGACGCGGAGGTGACACCGATGACCGCAGAAGACAGCAGCGGAGCCGAGGGCGCCGCGGTCCAGGAGGCGGGGACCACCCCCGGCGCACCGATCGTCGAGCTGCGCGGCGCGGGCAAGTCCTACGGCAACATCCGCGCCCTGCACGGCGTCGACCTCACGGTCCTCCCCGGCCAGGTGACCTGCGTCCTCGGCGACAACGGCGCCGGCAAGTCCACCCTCATCAAGATCGTCTCGGGGTTGCACCGGTACACCGAGGGCGCCTTCCTCGTCGACGGCACCCCCGTGCGCTTCAACAGCCCCCGCGAGGCCCTGGACCGGGGCATCGCGGCCGTCTACCAGGACCTCGCCACCGTCCCCCTGATGCCGGTGTGGCGCAACTTCTTCCTCGGCTCCGAACTGACCAGGGGACCGTGGCCCGTCCGCCGTCTCGACATCGCCCGGATGAAGGAGACCGCCGACCGGGAACTGCGCGACATGGGCATCGTCCTGGACGACCTCGAACAGCCCATCGGCACGCTCTCCGGGGGCCAGCGCCAGTGCGTGGCCATCGCGCGCGCCGTCCACTTCGGCGCCCGGGTGCTGATCCTGGACGAGCCGACCGCCGCCCTCGGCGTCAAGCAGTCCGGCGTCGTCCTGAAGTACATCGCCACCGCCCGGGAACGCGGCCTCGGCGTCATCTTCATCACCCACAACCCGCACCACGCCTATATGGTGGGCGACCACTTCAGCGTCCTGCGCCTGGGCACCCTCGAACTCAGCGCCGCACGCGGCGAGATCACCCTGGAGGAACTGACCGACCGCATGGCGGGCGGCGCCGAACTCGCCGCACTCAAGCACGAGCTGGCCCAGGTGCGGGGCGTCGACGTCGAGGAGCTCCCCGGGGAGGCGGACCTCGGGACGCCCGCGACGAAGGCCCCCGGCGGGAGCGGCTGACGGGGCGCCCGGCGGGGCACCCGACGCGACGCCGACGGTGCGGACGCGTCCTTGCGCGCCCGGAGGGGTTCGTTCCGGCGCGGGCCGGGAACCAGCGGGAGCATGCGGGCGTTCTCACATATGACAGGGGAACGCCCGCGAGGGACGGGAGGACGACCACATGACCCATGGCACGCAACCCCCGCAGACACCTCCGGAGGACGCCGAGGCGGCTGCCCAGGGCCCCGGCCGCTTCAGCCGGCTCCCCGAGCGGATACGCCCGGAGGACACGGTCGAGACCAGGCCGGCGACCGTGCCGGACCCGGCACGGGACACCTACAACCCGGACGAGTGGCTGATCCGGTACTGCGGCTGACGGTTCCCACCGGGGCCCCTCGGGGTCCCCGTCCGGAAACCGGCCGTCAGACGGCACGCACCTCCGCGAGCGTCACCGGCCGGTGCTCCCGCAGCGACAGCGTGCAGGCCTCCGCGATCCAGCCCGCCTCCAAGGCGTCCTCGACGGTGCACGGTGAGGGGCGGGTGCCGGCCACGACCTCGGTGAACGCGGCGAGTTCGGCCCGGTAGGCGGCGGCGAAGCGGTCCATGAAGAAGTCGTGCGGGCGACCCGCGGGGAAGCGCACCCCGGGCTCGACCGAGCGCAGCGGCAGCCGGTCGTCCAGGCCGACCGCGATCGAGTCCGCGAAGCCGTGCAGTTCCATGCGGACGTCGTGACCGCGGGCGTTGTGGCGGGAGTTGGAGACCACCGCGATCGTGCCGTCGTCCAGGGTGAGGAGCGCCCCGGTGGTGTCCGCGTCGCCCGCCGCCGCGATGTGCTGCGCGCCCCGGTTGCCGCCCACCGCGTACACCTCGGCGACCTCGCGGCCGGTCACCCAGCGGATGATGTCGAAGTCGTGCACGGAGCAGTCCCGGAAGATGCCCCCGGATGCGGCGACGTACGCGGCCGGCGGCGGCGCCGGGTCCAGGGTGGTCGAGCGGATCGTGTGCAGCGGGCCCAGCTCACCGGCCCGGACGGCGGCCCGGGCGGCGGCGAAGCCCGGGTCGAAACGGCGGTTGTACCCGATCTGGATCGGCACTCCCGCGTCCCGCACGGCCTCGAGCACCGCCACGCCCTCCGCCATCGTGCGCGCGACGGGCTTCTCGCAGAACACCGGTACGCCCGCCCGGACACCGGCCCGGATCAGCGCCGGGTGGGCGTCGGTGGCGGCCGAGACGACGAGTCCGTCCACACCCGCCGCCAGCAGCGCCTGCGGCGAGTCCGCCACCTCGGCCCCGAACCGCTCGGCGGCCGCCTTCGCGGCCTCGGCGACCGGATCACAGACGACGAGCGAGCCGACGGCGTCCAGCCCGGACAGGGTCTCGGCATGGAAGGCGCCGATGCGGCCGAGGCCGAGAATTCCGATGCGCATGAGGTGCGGCTCCTTGTCAGTACGAACCCTTCGGACAACAACATGCCTACGCCGGAAGCAGGTTGACCCACGCCCCGCTCCCGGCCGACACCGTCATGGCGTCCACCACGGCCGCGCTGCGCACGGCGTCCTCCAACGTGGTGCCGTACGGCCTGCCCTCGGCGATGGAGCGCAGGAAGCGGTAGGCCTCGATGACCTTCAGGTCGTCGTACCCCATCGCGTTGGCCGCGCCCGGCTGGAACGCGGCGAACTCGCCGTCGCCCGGTCCGACGTACACCGTGCTCACCGGCTGGTCCTGGTAGCCGGTGCCGCGGGCGACCGCCAGCTCGTTCATCCGGCGGAAGTCCCAGGAGACCGCGCCCCGGGTGCCGTGCACCTCGAAGCCGTAGGTGTTCTGCTCGCCGACCGAGACCCGGCACGCCTCCAGGACCCCGCGGGCTCCGGAGGCGAAGCGCAGCAGGCAGTTGACGTAGTCCTCGTTCTCGACCGGGCCCGGCTCGCCGCCGGGGGCGAGCGGGTGACCGGCGGTGGCGCCGGCCGGGCGGGGCCGGCGCGGCACGAACACGGCCGTGTCGGCGGTCAGGGCGGTGATGTCGCCGAGCAGGAAGCGGGCCAGGTCGGCACCGTGCGAGGCCAGGTCCCCGAGTACCCCGCTGCCGCCGCGCGCCCGCTGGTAACGCCAGGTCAGGGCGGCGTCGGGGTGGGCCGCGTAGTCGCTGAACAGCCGGATGCGGACATGGGTGACGGTGCCGATCCCGCCCGCGGCGATCAGGTCCCGGGCGGCCTCCACGGCGGGCGCGTTGCGGTAGTTGAAGCCGACCGTGCCCTGCACCCCGGCGTGCGCGACCGCGTCGGCCACCGCGCGGGCGTCCGCACCGGTCAGGCCCACCGGCTTCTCGATCCACAGGTGCTTGCCCGCCTCGGCCATCGCCACGCCGATCTCCCGGTGCAGGAAGTTGGGCGCGGTGACGCTGACGGCCCGCACCGCCGGGTCGGCGGCCACCTCCCGCCAGTCGCGGGTGGCACAGGCGAACCCGAACCGCTCGGCGGCCTCCTCGGCCCGGCCCGGCACCTCCTCGGCGACCGCCACCAGCTCGGGCCGCAGCGGCAGCTGCGGATAGTGGTGCGCCACCCGGGCGTAGGCCTGCGTGTGCACCCGGCCCATCCAGCCGAAACCGACGACGGCGACCCCGAGCGCATCCACCATGACAGCCCCTCTGCGGACGGACCGGTCCTCTCCGTCCGGCCACCATGTCCGGACATGAAGGGGCTGTCAAGGAAGCGTCGGGTGGGGCGGCCCGGCGGTCCCGGGTGCTCCGAGGCGGTCCCGGGTGACGCGAGGGG
>NZ_JAJSZC010000267.1:0-9698 GCF_036815105.1 Streptomyces sp. IBSBF 3136 | reverse complement strand
GTGGGGGTGTGGGGGTGCGAAGAGGTCCTGTGCTCCGAGGAGGCGGAGCAGTCTGTCGATGGTGGGGCTGGTGCGCTGGATGGTGATGGTCTTGCCCCGGCTCAGGGCCCGTCGGCGGAGTTCCATGAGGACGGTGAGGCCGGCGCAGTCGCAGAAGGTGAGCCCGCTCAGGTCCAGGTCGAGGCCGCCGGCGGAGGCGGCGAGCGCCTCGCCGAGGGGGGCTCGAAGCCGGTTGCCCGAGATGAGGTCGAGTTCACCGCGCACGGTGACCCGCACCCGGTCACCGCTCGTCGCGTACGACGTGACCGTCTGGCCAGGGGGGAGCGGCTTCGCGACGGCGTGTCCGCTCTGGCAGGGGAGGGCCGGCGCCGTGGGCGACGGTGCCCGGTGGGAAAGGTGCTGCATGGCTCACTCCCGATGCGCTCGCCGTGATCCGCCTCCACGTTCCCTCACGGAGGGAACGTACGTCAATATATACACGAACTCTTGTACGTGCTTTTGGATACGTGCAATTCCTTTCAGTAGACTCAGGGCATGGATGAGGTGCCGGAGTCCCACAGCGGATGGACGTTCCTGACGAACCACGCCCGTGTCCTCGCGGCCATCGCGGACAACCAGAGCGCGCGCGTCCGGGACATCGCAGCCCGCTGCCGTCTCACCGAGCGCGCCGTGCAGAAGATCATCGCCGACCTGGAGCAGGCCGGTTACCTCTCGCACACCCGCCAGGGCCGCGGCAACACGTACGAGATCGACCCCGCCAGGATCCTGCGTCACCCGACCGAGGCCGGTCAGGGGCTCACGGTGGCCTCGCTCCTCGCACTGCTCGTCCGGGACGAGGACCACCGCGCGGTGCCGCACGGCGAGCGCCCGCACCCGCACTCGCACGCGGCCGGCTGACGCCCGCGGGCCGACGGCCTGACGGACGTGCCGGGACGGGAGGCGGCGTACGCCGTGTCCCGTTCACGGCGTACGCGAAGGCCCGACCGCTGGCGACGGGGGATGCACCAGCGATCGGGCTATGGCCAAGGGTAACAAGGTTGTGCGGGCTGAGGGAGCCAACCGGCTTGTTGGTCGCGGTAGTTGGCCGATCTTGGCCGGTCAGCGGGGGCACGGCGGGTCGTACGACAGGCGGGGAAGGTACTCGTGCCATCTCCGGGGGGTCAGGACCCCCCTGGTGACCGAGCAGATGTGCCGGATCGCCGTGTCGGCGTCCAGGCGCCACAGGCGCACCGTGTCGGCGCCGCTGGACACCCCGAGCACATGGCTGCCGGGGCTGAAGGACAGGAAGTTGCCGGTCTTGGCGTAGGGGCTCATCGACTGGCCGATGGGGGTGGCCGAGTCGGGCCGGGTCACGTCCCACAGCCGGACCGTGTTGTCGTTGCCGCCGCTCGCCAGCGTGTTGCCCGACTCGCTGAACGTCAGTGACGTGACCGCCTCCGTGTGGCCGGTGAGCGGTGCGCCCAGCACCGTCGGCGCGCCCGGATCGGTGACGTCCCAGAGCCGTACGGTGTCGTCGTCGCTGCCGCCGGCCAGGGTGTGGCCGTCGGGGCTGTAGGCGAGCGCGTTGACCGGGCCGGTGTGCTGGGTGAGCGCGGGGCCGGTCCGGGTGGCGTGGCCGGGGTCGGAGACGTCCCACAGCCGGATGGTGCTGTCCGCGCTGCCGCTGGCGAGCGTGCGCCCGTCCGGGCTGAAGGCGAGGGAGTCGACGAAGCCCCGGTGGCCGGTGAGCGGCTTGCCGAGCGGGACGGTGCGGGCGGGGTCGCTGACGTTCCACAATTGGACGGTGCGGTCGTCGTAGGCGGTGGCCAGGGTGCGTCCGTCGGGGCTGTAGGCCAGCGAGTCGGGGCCCGCGAAACGGGTGTGCAGGGTCAGCGGCGCCCCGGCCGGGACCGGATGGGCCGGGTCGCGGACGTTCCACAGGTGCAGCGACCCGTGCCCGGTCCGCACGGCCAGGGTGTGGCCGTCCGGGGAGAACGTCATCGACCGCTGGTAGCCGTCCGCCGCCATGAACGGCCTGCCCAGGGACACGGGCCGGCCGGGCGCGGCCACGTCGTACAGCCGGACCCTGCCGTCGCGCGCGGCCGTTGCCAGCACCTTGCCGTCCGGCCGGAACGCCCCGCTGCGGCCGACCATGTCCTGCGTCGGGACCGACCAGAGGCGGACCTTGCTGTCCCCGCTGCCGGTGGCCAGGGTGCGGCCGTCGGGACTGAACCCCAGGGCGTACATCTCGCCGCTGCTGCCCGCGAGCGGCTCGCCCACCTGCGAGGGGGACGCCGGGTCGGTGACGCTCCACAGGCTGGCGGTGCTGTCCGCGCTGGCGGCGGCGAGCCGGCCGCCGTCGGGGCTGAAGGCCACCGACCAGATGGGGCCGGTGTGTCCGGTGAGCGGCGAGCCGAGGGGTTCGGCGCGCGCCGGGTCGGCGACGTTCCACAGCCGGATCGTGTCGTCGGCGCTGCCGCTGGCCAGGGTGCGGCCGTCGGGGCTGAAGGCGACCGAGTGGACGATGTCCGTGTGGCCGGTCAGCACCCTCGGCAGGGGCCGGGGGTGGCGCGGGTCGGCCGTGTTCCACAGCCGGATCGTGTCGTCGTCGCTGCCCGCGGCGAGCGTGCGCCCGTCGGGGCTGAACGCCACGCAGCGCACCGCGGCCGTGTGGCCGCCGAGCTTGCCGAGCGGCTCGGGCCGGCGCGGGTCGGCCACGTTCCACAGGCGTACGGTGCGGTCCTCGCTCGCGGAGGCGAGGGTGCGGCCGTCCGGGCTGAAGGCGACCAGGTAGATCGTGCCGGTGTGGCCGGTGAGCGGTCGCCCCAGCGGCGTGGGGTGGGCGGGGTCGCGCACGTCCCACAGCCGGATCGCGCCGTCGTCGCCGGCGCTGCCCAGGGTGTGGCCGTCCGGGCTGAAGACCGCGCTGCTCACCCAGCTGGTGTGGCCGGTCAGGGGCTTGCCCAGGGGTTTCGGCCGGCCGCGGTCGGCGACGTTCCACAGACGGACGGTCCGGTCGTAGCTGGCCGTGGCCAGGGTCTTGCCGTCGGGGCTGAAGGAGGTGAGGTAGACGGCGCCGGTGTGGCCGAGCAGGGGGGTGGCCAGGGGCGCGTTCACGATCGAGATCAGCCTGCTGAACGTCCCCTCGTCGCCGGGCCGCAGCCGGTGGGCCACCAGGTCGAGCTGCGCAGCCAGCGACGGATCCGTGTGCTGCACGCGGTCCGCCTCGGCCAGCACCTGCTCGAACACGGCGTCGTCCCGCTGCTGCCACGCCACCACCGCCGATCCCGCGGCGAGCACCGCGAGCACGACGAGGGCGGCCACGGCGGCCCGGCTGATCAGGACGGTCCGCCTGCGCAGCCGGACCGAGGCGGCCAGGAACCGTACCGCGCCGCGCGTGAGATAGGTGTTCCCGGCGGACTTCGCCCAGGTGCGGGCCTGTTCGAGCCGGGAGCCGCGGTAGAGCAGCGAGCTGTCCCGGTTCGAGGCCTCCCAGGCGCGGCCGTCCTCCTCCAGACGCTGGCGCAGCAGGTGGTCGCCGCGGTCCTCGTCGATCCAGTGGCGCAGCCGCGGCCAGGCGTGCAGCAGTGCCTCGTGGGTGATCTCCACGGTCTCCGCGTCGAGCGTCACCAGCCGGGCGCGCACCAGCGCCTCGAGCGACTCCTCCGTCTTGCCGGGATCGGCCGACTCCTGCGCGAGCTGGCGCCGGCTGCCGCGGCGGCGTGTGGCCTGGGTGTCCTCGCCCAGCCGGACCAGCCGCAGCAGGAGCAGCCGGGCGGCCGAGCGGGCGGCCGGGTCGAGGCTGGACCAGGCGCGCTCGGCGGTCGCCGCCACCGCGCCCTGGATGCCGCCCGCGGCGCGGTAGCCGGCGAGCGTCAGCCGGCCCGCCTTGCGGCGCTGCCAGGTGGCGAGCAGGGCGTGGGAGAGGAGCGGCAGCACTCCGGCGTCGTGCGCTCCGCGCGGGCCGTCGGCGCTCACCTCGCGCACGATCAGCTCGGCGAGCCCCGGTTCCAGTTCGAGGCCGACGGCCTTGGCGGGTCCGGTCACCGCGTCGCGCAGCTCGGCGGTGGTCAGCGGGCCGAGGACCATGTGCCGGTGCTGGAGGGCGTCGGCCAGTTCCGGGTAGCCGAGGCACTGCTCGTAGAAGTCGGCGCGGACGCCGAGGACCACGAGGACGGGGGCGGGAGCGGCCGAGTCGGCGGCCGGGGTGCAGGCGGCGCGCAGGAACTGGAGGAAGGTACGGCGGCCGGGCTCGTCGGAGCAGAGGGTGAACGTCTCCTCGAACTGGTCGACGATGATCACCGGGCGGGTGGCGGGGGAACCGGCGTCCGGGTGCGGAGCCGGATGCCGAGGGTCCGGGCCGGGGTCCGGCTCCGGGGACGGACGAGGGGCGGACTCCGGGGTCGTGTGCGGGTGCGGGTGCGGGTTCGAGTCGGGGTCCCGCTCGGGCCCCGGGCTCGCTTCCGGTGCCCCTTCCGGTTCTCGGTCCGGTATCGCGTCGTCCCGCAGGCGGTGGTGCGCGTGCGGGGACGTCTCCCGGTGCGCCCAGGCCGTGACCGCCTCCCGTACCGCCTGGGCGAAGCGGGGTGCGTCGGAGCCCGGTGCGGCGGGGTGGTGCACGGCCTCCTCCTCGGCCCGGCGGGCGGCGGCGGCCGGTGCGGCGAGCTCCGGGATGCGGCGGGTCAGCTCGCCGAGCGGATCGGCACCGGGCACGAGCTGGAGCACGGCGCCCGGCCGCTCCCCGCCGGCCCCCGGCAGGCCGTCCTCAAGGGCCCCGCCCCGCACCGCGGGCACCAGACCGGCGTTCAGCAACGACGACTTCCCCGCGCCCGAGGCGCCGACGAGCATGATCAGGCCGCCCGTCTTCTCGGCGGCCCGCAACTGGGCCACCAGGGCCTCCGTGCTCCGCTCCCGCCCGAAGAACCACCGGGCGTCCTCCTGGCGATAGGGCGCCAGGCCCCGGTAGGGGCACACACCACCGGCGACGGGCGGGGCCGCGTCCGTCGCCCGCCGGTCGTCCTCCGCGGGCGCCGCCGGGCGGTCGCCGGCCGGGCCGGCCAGGGCCTGCTCCCACAGGCGCTGCCACTGCGTCAGGTCGTACAGGCCGGCGGAGACGGGAGCGGGCCGCGCCCTGCGGGCCTCGGGGATCAGGATGTGCAGAACGGCCGCGAGGGCGGCGAACTGGGCCGGGACGTTCTTCGCCCGCCGCCAGTCGCTGATGCGCTGGGCCGACACCCGTACGGGACGTCCGCGCTCGTCCACCCGCTGCAGCCGGACGACCGACTCCGACACGCTCTTCAGGGGAGGATTGCCGGCCTCCTTGTAGAGCAGCGCGAGGCGCTCCGCGAAGGCCGTGCGTGCCCCTGAGTCGGAACCCAAGGCCCCACCCCTTACTCCCCCCGCGTCTGGACGTCCGGACCGGAAAACTCACCCTATACGGCTGACCTGCGGCGAAGTCCTGGACCGGAGACCGGAACCTCCTCGCCGGGGACGACAAATGGCAGGATCACGACCCGGTAGCCGGTCCATCACACACCGTCCGGACAGGCCACCGGGCCCATCCGCGCCGGATACCGCCCAGGGCGCCGAACGTTCTCGGTCAACTTCGTCCGGGAGGCGCCCGAAGTGCCGACAACCCCACGACCCCGAGTCCGCACGATCCCGAAGTCCCGCCCGATCCGAGGTCCCCACGGCCCCGGAGATCCCAGGGCCAGGCCCCCCACGGCCGCCACGGCCCTGAAGGTTCCGAGGCCCCCACGGCCCCGGAAACCACAAGACAGCACGGACGCCGCACTCCCCGGACCCGATTCGCGCCGGCCACGCCGACGAAGCGCGGATCGACGTCACCCGCTCCGTCCGGTACCGGTCCCCACGAGGGGAGGGACCGGTGCCGGACGGGCTGGTGCGGGCGCGCCGTGCGGACACCGGAGCGCGCGGGCGGTCCCGCCGTCCGCAGGGCGGCCCGCGCATCCGCCGGACGGGTCCCGGGACCCGTCCGGCGGACACGCGTGTGCCGGGCACGGGCGGATGTACTTGTGCGGGTGGGCGAGCTTCCGCGGGCGCGTGCCGGGAGATCCGCGGCGCCGGCCCCCGAGCGCTAGTCCATCCACCCTGCCGCCCGAGCGGCGGCGACGGCGCCGCGTTCGGCCTCGTCGGCGCTGGTGTTCAGGGCGGTGTCCCGGCCCGGGGCCGTTCCGCCCGCCGCTGCGGCGGCCGCCCGGGAGGCGGTCAGCGCGGCCCGGAGGGCCGGCGAGGCGCCGGTGCCCTCGCGTGCCGCGGCCACCTGGGCCGCCAGGGCCGCCGCCGCGGCCGCGTTCCGGGCGCAGCGGGCGTCCGCCGCCGGATCGGGCGCGCTGTCGGCCAGTGCGTCGAGCGAACCGGACGCCAGCCGCAACGCGCCCGCGGCCCGGCCGACGGGGCTCGTCGGCACCAACTGGGCCGCGTCCTGGGCGATCCCGCAGTGACGGCAGGTGGCGACGGCGCGGTCGTAGGCGCTGCGCGCCCGTGCGGCGTGCGACCTTCTCAGCTCCGCCGCCGGCACGGCGGTTCCTGCCCGGACCTCTTCGCGTCCGCTCATCTTCGGTCTCCCTCGGGCGCAGGACACCGGTCCGGCGGGGTCCGGGACCGGGCGCGGGCAGGGTGCCACGCCGGTCGTGAGGAGACCAGAAGCGTGCGCGAAACGGGCACGGTCCGAAGGCCGCACCAGCAACCGCCCGGAGGCCGTCCCCGAGCGCCCTTGACGACCGGGCTGGAGATCTGACGACACGTCAGTTATGGTCTGCGCGCCGGTCGTTCCCGAAGGGGTGAGTGCCATGGTGAAGCGTCCCGAGTGCCCGCGACCTCCCGGTGCCCCGCGCTGGGTCGCGATGTTCCACCGGCCGTCGGACGGCTCCTGGCGGGTGGCGGCCGAGTCCCCCGACCGGGCCCCCGTGCTGTACGCGGTCGGGGACATGGCGCAGACGGTACGCGCGCGCGGCGACGAGGTGACGGTCGCCCTGTGGGGCCCCCGGGACGGCACCTGGCATCACTTCGAGACCCCGGCCGCCCCGGGTGTTCCGGCCACTGCGGAAATCCCGGCGGCCGACCCGTCCCCGGAGCGCGCCCGGAAGCCGGGCGAGCGCGCCGACGAGCCCGTCAAGCTGGCCGAGCGCATGGCGGACCGCCGGCATCAGGTGCTCATGGCCGGGCTGAGCAGGGCGGGTCTGTACGACCTCTCCCCCGAGGACGAGTCGGCGCTACAGGCGCTGGTCGACCGGCTCGACGAGCCCACGGCCCGCCGGGTCGCCCACTGGCTGTCCGCCGCCGCGGCCGGCCGCCGAGCGGCCGGCGAACCCGGTTGACCGCGCGGCGCACCGGGCAGTGACGTCCTGGAAGCCGGTGTACCGACCGGCGGGCCGCCCGCGGGGGAGGCCGGGGTCACGTACGGCTGGAGGACGTATGAAGGTCACCGTCGACCGGGGCGTGTGCTACGGCTCCGCCGAGTGCGCGCACCGGGCCCCGTCCGTGTTCGCCTTCGAGGACGGGTACGGCGTGGTCAGGCCCGGGCGGGCGGACAGCGGGGACGATCCACAGGTGCGCGAGGCGGTGGAGAAGTGCCCGTCGCAGGCCATCGTGCTCACCGAATGACCGCCGCGCGTCAGGGGAGTTGAGGACCTTCCTCCCGTCCCGCTCGGGCGGGGCAGGCCCAGGCGAAGTCCGCCAGCGCCCGTGCCCTGGCCTCGGCCACGGCCATCCGGGCGTCCCGCTCCACCGGGTCGACGTGCGGGGCCTGCCCGGTCATCTGCCCTTCCCACTTGCGGTACAGCAGCCCGGGTTCGGCGGAGAACCAGCCGCGGGAGACCGCGTCCAGGGCGAGGAGCAGGCCGGTGTCCTCGGAGGCGGGCAGTGCCATCCAGCCGCCCAGCGCGGTCAGCAGGTCTCGGCGGACGAAGAGGGTCGCGGGGTGCACCGGCGCGCGGAACCCGTTCTCCTTCCAGCGGCGCAGGACGGATCCGCGCTCGACCGGTCCTTCGGCCGGGTCGCCGGGGAAACCGGCCGTGGAGCCGTCGGGCAGCAGGTCGAGGACCCGGCAGGTCGCCCAGCCGAGCGTGCGGTCGGCCTCCAGCGCGGCCAGGTCGCGGGCGAGGGCGCCGGGGGTGAGCTGGTCGTCGGCGTCCAGGACCTTCACGTACTCCCCGTCGGCGTGCGCCAGCGCGAGGGTGCGGGTGATGCCGGGGCCGCCTGGCCGGCCCTGACGGAAGCCGACCCGCTCGTCGTCCGGGACGTAGGGCCGGACCTCGTCCGTGCGGCCGTCCTCCTGGATCACCCAGCGCCACTCCCAGCCGTCCGGGAGCCACTGCTCGCACAGCGACTTGTGGGCCTCCGGCAGGAAGCGCGCGGACGGTGCGTGGACGGCGGTGACTACGGTGATGCGCACCCGGCCAGGCTATGACCCCCGCAGGGGGGCGAGGACCGAGGGATCGCCGGGTGGTTCGTCGCGGTGGTCGCGGTGTCGGGGGTTCGTCGGGGTCCGGAGAAAGCGCGAGACCCCCGGCCGTTCCCGGCCGGGGGTCTGTCCGTGTCGACTGGTGCGTACGCAAGTCGCCCGTGCTGTCGAAACGGCCGCGGTCCTGCGTGCTGCGCTCTGCTCAGCAGTCGAGCTGTGCGGTGGTCTGGGGGGCCGCGTCCGTCTCCGCCTCGGTCTCGTCGAGGGGGCGGTGCCGGCAGCTGGGGGACTTTCCGTGGGCCTCGGCCCGAATGCGCTGCTTCATCGTGGGGGGAAGGGCCCTGCCATGGGACCAGGCCCAGTGGTTCATCACCGGGATCGTCGGGGTCGTCTGCGTCTCGGCGCTGGTGCCGGCGCCGCCGGCCGGGGCCTCGGTCCGGGCGGCCGCGGTGGTCGCGGTGACGAGTCCGAGCGCCGTGCACAGCGCGAGGAAGGCGGTGACGATGGCGGTCCACAGCTGCACGACCTTGTTGTTCCCGGTCATGACCCCTCACTTTCAGGTTGGGCGATTTGCGTACTTTGTTCATGATGTGTATGGGGGTCGCGAAGTGTGGGACCGACGCCCACGGCGCGGCGATGTTCCGATGAACACCACTCGGATGGGTGCAGGGCGGTCAGAAAAGCCGCAAAAGCAGGTGAGGACGAGCGAAGGGGGAGAAAGTAACGGTCCGTGCGGGCGCGCTCACCCTCCGGCCGCAACCGTCGCCGACCTGGGCTATTGCGCTGGCGGGGGCGGGAGTTGGGGCCCCACGCAGGTCACCGATCGATATCGGTCGGTGTGTATAGTCGGGCGCCAGAGGTCCCCTACGTCAAGGAAAGACGAGGTCGCGCGGTGAAGAAGCTGCTCCTGGTCGCACTGGCCGCCATCGGCGGGCTCCTCGTGTACCGCCAGATCCAGGCGGATCGCGCCGAGCAGGACCTGTGGACGGAGGCGACTGACTCCGTGCCCACGGGTTCGTGAGTACCGATCCAGATTTCGATCAGACCCCGGCCGCCCTCGCGGTCGGGGTTTTGTGTTGTCCGGCCGGCTGCCCCGCGCGCCCTCGGGTTGCCGCCTCCCGTCGGGTGGGGTAGGCGCCACTGACACGGTCGCCGACGGGGTCGAAGTTTCGGACGGCCGTACGGATTCCCCGGATGGCGCAGGCCGGTCCGGGGCAGGATGGGCCACGGCCGGGGGCGCGGGTACGGAGCGACGGGAGTGGCACGTGCGGGGGCGTGGGACGTGGTGGTGGCG
>NZ_JAJSZC010000266.1:0-9713 GCF_036815105.1 Streptomyces sp. IBSBF 3136 | reverse complement strand
CCGCCACCCCCCGCACCCCGCTCACCGAACCCGCCGTACCGATCGGAGCACCGTCATGAGCAGCCAGGACACCACCTACCAGGTCGTCGTCAACCACGAGGAGCAGTACTCGCTGTGGCCCGAGGGCCGGGAGCTGCCGCTCGGCTGGAGCGCCGAGGGCACCCGGGGCGCCAAGGAGGACTGCCTCGCGCACATCGACCGCGTCTGGACCGACATGAGGCCGCTCAGCCTGCGCCAGGCCCTGGCCGCCGGCGTCGAGGGCTGACCCGCACGCCATCCGCCCACCGGCCGCCAGCGGCCCGAGCCACGAGGAACGCAGACGCGTGAACCCGCCAACAGAGCACCAGGACTGGATCTCACTGATCACCGCGAGGGCGTCGGCCGACCCGGCGAGGACGGCCTTCACCTTCACCGCCGCCGAGGGCGACACCCCCGAGGTCCTCACCTACGGCCGGCTCGACCGGCTGGCGCGGGCCGTCGCGGCCCGGCTGCAGCGGCGGGGAGCCGCGGGCCGCCCTGTCGTGCTGCTGCAACCGCCCGGCCTCGACTACGTCGTGGCGTTCGTGGCCTGCCTCTACGCGGGAGCCGTCGCGGTACCGGTGTACCCGCCCACCCGCAGGCCGCGCTCGGTGGAGCGGCTGGCCGGCATCGTCGCCGACTGCGGAGCGGGCCTTGCGCTGACCACCTCCCGGATCCGTGAACGGCTGCTGCCCGGCGACCCCGACGGACTGCTCATGGACACCCTGCGCCTGGAGGCCACCGACGCGGTGCCCGAGGACGAGGCCGACCGGTGGCTGCCGCCGGCCGTCACCGCGGAGACCACCGCCTTCCTCCAGTACACCTCGGGCTCCACCTCCACCCCGCGCGGCGTGCTGCTCAGCCACGGCAACCTGCTGCACAACTCCGCCCTCATCCAGCGCGCGTTCCGCACCACCGAGCACACCGTCGGCATGTCCTGGCTGCCCCTCTTCCACGACATGGGCCTCATCGGCGGCATGCTCCAGCCGCTGTACTACGGCGGCTCCTGCGCACTGATGTCGCCCGCCTCCTTCAGCCAGGACCCGCTGCGCTGGCTGCGGGAGATCAGCCGCACCGGCGCCACGGTGAGCGGCGGCCCCAACTTCGCCTACGACCTGTGCGCCGACCTGGTCACCCCCGAAGCCCTGGACGGCCTCGACCTGAGCGGGTGGGAGGTCGCGTTCAACGGGGCCGAGCCGATCCGGGCCGAGACCCTGGAGCGGTTCGGCGCCGCCTTCGCCCCGGCCGGCTTCCGCACCGAGGCGTTCACGCCCTGCTACGGCCTGGCCGAGGCGACCCTGATCGTCACCTGCAAACCGCACGGCAGCGCACCGGCCCTGCTCACCCCGGACCTGGCCCCGGCCGGCCCCGACGGCCGGCCCGGCTCCGCGTACGCCCTCGTCGGCAGCGGCCGGCCGGACCCCGAGCAGCGCCTGGAGATCGTCGACCCGCTGACCCGGCTGCGGGTGCCCGAGGGCACCGTCGGCGAGGTCTGGGTGTCCGGGCCGAGCGTGGCCCACGGCTACCGGAACCGGCCCGGCCTCAGCGAGGACACCTTCCGCGCCCGGCTCGCCGACGACGGCCCCGACGGCGCCGCCTTCCTGCGCACCGGCGACCTCGGCGCCCTCCGCGACGGCGAACTCTTCGTCACCGGACGGCTCAAGGACCTCATCGTCGTACGCGGCCGCAACCACTACCCGCAGGACATCGAGCGGACCGTCGAGTCCGTACACCCCGGGCTCCGGACGAACTGCGGAGCCGCCGTCCAGGTCGAGCACGAGGGCGCCGAGCACGTCGTCGTCGTGCACGAGATCGCCCGCGACCACCAGGACGGCGACCTCACCGCCCTGGCCCGGCAGGTCCGCACCGCCGTCGCCGACGAGCACGGTGTACGCCCCCTCGCCGTGGTGCTCATCCGGGCCGCCACCCTGCCCCGCACCTCCAGCGGCAAGGTCCAGCGCCACGCCTGCGCCGCCGCCTGGCTCGACGGCGGCCTCACCGTCCTGGCCGCCGAGGGCCACGTCCCGCACGCACCCGGCACCGCCGGCCCCGCGGCCGCGCCCGCCACGCCCGCGCCCGCCGAGGACCTGCGTGCCCTGCCCGCCGAACTCCGGCCCGGCCTGGTCTTCACGCTGCTGCGCGACCTGCTGAGCGAGCAGCTCAAGGCGCGCTCCGAGGAGTTCGCGCCCGGCGTGCCGCTGTCGACCCTGGGACTGGACTCGCTGGGCGCCGTCCGCCTGCGGCACGCCCTGCGCGGCCGGGCCGGCGTCGACCTCGCCCTCGACGAGGCACTCGACACCGACCTCGCCGGTCTCGCCCGGCTGGTCTGCGACCGTCTGGACGCCGCCCCCGAGAACGAGGACACCGAAGCGGACCTTGCCCGCGACCGTGCCGCCGGGTCCACGCCCGGCGATCACCCGCTCGCCCGCAACCAGGCGGCCCTGTGGTTCACCGACCAGGTCGCCCCGGACAGCCCGGCCAACCTGATCGCCGCCTCCTTCGACATCCGCGGGCCCGTCGACCCGGACGCCCTCAGGACCGCTCTGGAACGGATCACCGCCCGGCACGCGGCCCTGCGCAGCACCTTCCCGCTCCAGGGCGGCGAGCCCGTCCAGCGGGTGCACGCCGAGCTGTCCCCGTCGTTCGCGCACGTCGACCTGAGCGACGCGGACGAGGCGGTCCTCGCCGCGCACGTGGCACAGGCCGCGGAGGCACCCTTCGACCTGCGCCGCGGCCCCCTGCTGCGGGTCCGACTCTTCCGCCGCGGCGACGGCGACCACCGCCTGGTCCTGGCCCTGCACCACCTGGTCGCCGACCTGTGGTCGCTCGCCCTGCTCCTGGACGAACTCGACGAGGTCTACCCGGCCGTCCTGGCCGGCCGGGAACCCGCCACCGCCGAGGCGCTGCCCCACCCGGTCTTCACCCACCGGCAGAACCGCCGCCTGGACTCGCCCGCCGGCCGCGCCCGCCTCGACCGGTGGGCCGAGACCCTGGCCGCCGTCACGGCCGAGACGGCGCCGCCGGCCGACCACGCCCGCCCCGCCGCCCCCCGGATGCGCGGCACGAGCCTGCCGCTGCGCGTCGACGCGGACGTCACCCGCCGCCTGACGGAGCTGGCCCGCCGGGAGGGCACCACCCTCTACAGCGTGCTGCTGGCCGCCTACCAGCTCCTGCTGGCCCGCTGCACCGGCGGCGACGACGTCGTCGTCGGCACCCCGGTGCACGGCCGCGCCGACGCCGACCTCGCCGGCACCATCGGGTGTCTGGTCAACACCGTCCCGCTGGCCGCCACCGTCGACCTCGCCGCGCCCTTCACCGCACTGCTGCGGCAGGCCCACAGCACCGCCCAGGAGGCGTTCGGCGGCGCGGACACGCCGTTCTCCACCCTGGTGGAACGGCTGAGCCCGACCCGCGACCACAGCGGCCGGCCCCTGGTCCGCTCGCTGCTGACGCTGCACCAGACGCCGGGTGAGCGGTCCGAGGCGCTGGTGTCCATGGCGGTGAACCACGAGGGCACCGCGTTCACGGTCGGCGGCCTCGACTGCGTCACCCGCGCGCTGCCCCTCGGGGGCAGCCAGTTCGACGTCCAGCTCACCTTCGGACGGGTCGACGGCGGCCTCTCCGGCGTCCTGCGCTACGACACCGACCTGTACGAGGAAGGCACCGCCGCCCTGCTGGCCGAGCGGCTGGTCACCCTCCTCGACGCCGTGTCCTGCGAACCCGGCACCGCCGCCGGCGACCTGCCGGTCATGGGTGAGGCCGAACAGCTCCTGTGCCGCCGGTGGAACGACACCGCCGTCGCCCACGACACGGATCTCGGCGTCGTCGCCCGGTTCGAGGCACAGGCCGCCGCCACTCCCGGCGCCCCCGCCGTCCTGCTCGCCGGTGCCGACGCCGACGCCCTCGACTACGGGCGCCTGGACCGGCTGGCCAACGGCATCGCCCACCGGCTGCACCGGGCCGGCGTCGGCCCCGGCGACCTGGTGGGCGTGCTGCTGCCCCGCACACCGGGCCTGCTCGCCGCGCTGCTCGGCGTGATGAAGTCCGGCGCGGCCTATCTGCCGCTGGACCCGAAACTCCCGGCCGACCGCATCGCCTACGTGCTGCGGGACGCGGAGACCGCCGCCGTCGTCACCGACGGCGATTCCGACCACGCCCTGGTCCTGCGACCGGACGGCACGGAGGCGGAGCGGCCGCCGGCGGTGCGCCTGGACCCGCGGTCCCCGGCGTACGTCATCTACACCTCCGGCTCCACGGGCAACCCCAAGGGCGTGGTGATCGCGCACCGGTCGCTGACGAACATGATCCTGGCGATGGGCCGGGACCTGCCGACCGGCCCCGGTGACGGCTGGCTGTCGGTGACCACCCCCACCTTCGACATCAGCCTGCTGGACTACTTCATGCCCCTGACCAGCGGGGCCACCGTCCACCTCACGGACCCGCAGACGGCGGCCTCCGGCGCCCGGCTGCGGGCCTGCCTCGACAGCGGGCGCGTCACGCACCTCCAGGCCACCCCGGTCTCCTGGCAGCTCCTGCTGGACGCCGGCTGGACCGGCACCCCCGGGCTCACCGCACTGTGCGGCGGCGAGCGCATGCCGGCCGAGCTGACCCGCGAACTGCCCCGGCGGGGCACGAAGCTGTGGAACGTCTACGGCCCGACCGAGACCACCGTCTGGTCGGTCAGCACCCTGGTCGGCGCGGAGACCGCCGACGTACCGCTGGGCCGCCCGCTGGCCAACACCGAGGTCCACATCCTCGACCCGCAGATGCGGCCGCTGCCCGTGGGCGCGACCGGCGAGCTGTACATCGGCGGCGCCGGTCTCGCCCACGGCTACCTGGGCAGGCCCGGACTGACGGCCGAACGGTTCGTGCCGCACCCCTTCGGCGCCGCGCCCGGCTCCCGCCTGTACCGCACCGGTGACCTGGTCCGCCGCCGCGCCGACGGCCGCCTCGCCTTCGTCGGACGAGCCGACACCCAGGTCAAGGTGCACGGCCACCGCATCGAACTCGGCGAGATCGAGGCCACCCTGGAACGGCAGCCGGCGGTCCGCCGGGCCGCGGTGATCGTCGACGGCACCGGCACGGACGCGCGGCTCGCCGCCTACGTCGAGCCGGCCGGCACGCACCTGGACCGGGCCGAACTGCGCACGGCCCTGCGGGCCTGGCTGCCGTCGTACGCGGTGCCGTCCGTCATCACGGTGCTGGACGCGCTGCCGCTCACCCCGAACGGCAAGGTCGACCGGCGCGCCCTGCCCGAGCCCGACCCGGAGTCGGGGCGGGACGAGCAGGACGGCCCCGAACCGCCGCGCACACCGGCCGAACGACGGATCGCCGAGTTCGCCGCCACGCTGCTGCCCGGCGTGCGCATCGGGCGCACCGACGATCTGTTCGAACTCGGCGCCCACTCGCTGGTGATGTCCCGTCTCCTGGAGCGGGTGCGGGAGGAGTACGGCACGGTCCCGCCGTTCGGGCTGCTCTTCGAGAGCCCCACGGTGGCCGCGATCGCCGCGTTCGTGGCCGACGCCGCCGTGGCACCGGCCGCGCGGCCGGCGCTGGTCCGGGCCGACCGCTCCCGCTTCGTGGCCGGGCGGGGGGCCGACGGGAAGCTGAGGCTGCCGGCGGCGGCCGAGGCAGGCGGATGAGACGGTGGGCGGCCCCGGGCGACCGGGGCCGCCCACCGTCACCGGCCCGTCTCCGGGCCCCGGTCCGAGCGGCCCACCATCGCGGCGACCTCAGCCCGGGAGGAGACCGCCAGCTTCTTGAAGATGCGGCCCATGTGCGTCTCCACCGTCTTGTGGCTGACCTCGAGCGAACGGGCGATCTGCTGGTTGGTCCGGCCCCCGCTGACCAGCACGGCGATCTCCCGCTCCCGCTTGCTCAGCCGGGACAGCTCCGACGCCGCGGGCTCCGCGGACGCCGCGGGCTCCGCGGGTTTTGCGGGACCGGTGGACGACCCGGACCCCGTGACCGCGGCGGCGGCCGTCGCGGCCGCCACCTCCGAGGCCCCGGTGGCCGGCGCGGGCTGCGCCAGGTCGCGGCCGGCCGGCACGAGCCCGGCCAGCGCGCTGGCGAACCGGGGTGCGAGCACCCGCAGGCGGCCGGACTCCGCCAGCCGCAGACCGCGCTCGTAGTGCCGGTGCGCGGCATCGCGCCGGCCCAGCGCCGCCTCCGCCCCGGCCAGCCAGTACAGCCCCTCGACGTGCGGCAGCACGGCGTCGTCGGCCGCCCGGTCCAGCAGCCGGGCCGCCGCCACCGTGTGAAAGTCCGCGTGTTCCCCCGACGCGGATCTCAGAGCGGCAGCAGCGCTCAGCGCGTAGATCCCGGCCCGGGCGACCGGACCGACGTGCTCGGCCGTGCTCAGCAGCGTGGTCACCAGGCCCTCCGGCACCGGGTGTGCGGTGTCCAGGGCGAGCGCGACGCGGGCGGCGAGCAGTCCGGCCCGCTGCTCCGGACCGGCGGGCGCGGCCTGGGCCAGCGCCGCCGCAAGGACGCGGTCGGCGCCCTCGTGCGCCCCCGAGAGCCGCAGGGCCTGCGCGTACCAGTGGGCGGCGTCGGGACCCGTACCGCTCCCGGACCCCGCCGACCGGGTCAGCGGCCCCAGGACGTCGAGGGCCTCCCGCAGCCGGCCGCACAGGGTCAGTGCGCTGCCGAGCCGCAGCCGGGCCAGGGCCGCGTCCTCGTCGGACAGCCCCAGGGCGAGCGCGGCGCCCGCCCAGGCGGCCGACCGCTGCGGGTCGCTCCACTGCCGCAGGTCCGCCGCCCGCAGCAGGATCTGGGCGCTGTCGCGGTCCCCGAGCGCCGCCCCGTACTGCAGGTGCTCCGCCAGCCGGACGGCGTCGGCGTCCCGCGCGGCCAGCAGCCGGGCCGCCCGGGCATGGGCGCCGAACAGCCAGCCGGGACCCGCCGACTGGTACGCGGCCGCGCGCAGCGCCGGGTTGCCGAAGCCGAGCAGGGGCGAGGCACCTTCGGTGCGCAGCAGGTCCTCGCGCGTCAACTCGTCTACCGCCGAACGCAGTTCCTCGTCGCTCACCTGCGCCACGGCGCCGAGGGCGGAGGGGTCGGAGGGCTCGCCGAGGACGGCGGCCGACCTGACCACCAGCCAGCTCGCCGGGCTCAGCGACGCGAAGTCGCGCAGCGTCTCGGTGAGCACGTGCAGGGGCAGGGACGGCAGGGCGCGGCCGTCGGCGCCGAGCAGACTCCGGGTGGAGCCGAGCGCCTTCAGCAACCCCGGATTGTGTTCCGTGACGTCCAGCATGTGCTCCCGCTGGGACCTGCTGAGGTCGTCGGGCAGCAGGGCCAGCGCCTCCTGCGCGTCGAGCACGGCGGGCGTCAGACGGTGCGCCCACTGGCGTGCGGCGGCCTGGTCGAGCAGGTTCCGCAGTCCGGGGTCCGTCTGGCGGGGCCGGTGGGCCAGGGCCAGCACCACCCGGCCGGCCGGCGGATGGCGCAGCAGGTAGGAGAGCAGGTCCACGGAGGCCTCGTCGGCCCGGTGCACGTCGTCGAGCGCCAGAAGCAGCCCGGTGGCCGGGCTCAGCGACTCCAGCAGGTTCCGCACGGCGCGGAAGGCCTGGTAGCGCCCGAACGGGTCGCCCGGGAGGCCGGTGCCGGCGAGGGGCTCGTCCAGGGCGTCCATGAAGAGCCCCAGGGAGATGGAGCGGAACGGCTGGGCGGAGGCGGTGCCCGAGGCGACGCTCCAGCCGTGCAGGGCGGCCTCGGCCGAGAGCCGGGAGAGGAGTTCGCTTTTTCCGGTCCAGCGATCACCGCGGATTTCGATGACGGGGGTCGCGGCGGACTGGAAGAGCCAGTCCAGTGGATCTCTGCGAGAAATATGCCGGACCGTGCTCGGCGACGATTCGGGGACACTGCTGAGAAGCGGAAGATCGGCCTCGATGGTCATCTGATGTGCCTCTTCATGGAAATTCTCAGGAGCAGGTTTTGTGGGGCGAGGCCGAGCGGCGGGGCCGCGTGCGGGGCCCTGCCCGTCACTGCCAGCCGGTGGTGTCCTTCGTGGTGACGGGCGTGGTCGTGGTGGCCGCGGGGGCCGCGTCCGCGGTGACGGTGGTGCCGGCCTCGTGCTGCCCGCCGTGCGACGCCGGGGGAGCGGCCACCAGCAGGGCGACAGCGAACAGCAGGGCGGTGAGGGCGGTCCTGGCGGCGGTGGGCAGGGAGGTGACGGACAAGGTGACTCCTGTTTCGGGGCAGGGCGGACCGAGGTCCGCAAGGGGTGGGGAGAGGGCCTCTGCCGGGGCGTCCCGGGGCCGATGACCAGTACTTTTCCTGACCCCGCCGGGCTTGTCACCGGTTCCCGACTGGCCTAATCCGCCGGTGGCATAAGCCGTCCACCGTCGTCGGGCCGCTCCAGCAGCCACTCGAAGTAGGGCGTCGGCAGGACCGCCTCGCAGCTGACGAGGAGGACTTCCGACAGGGAGTCGTGGTGGTCGAGGGTGCGCTCCACGACGGCGCGTGCCGCGCTCTCCGCGAGACGCAGGGAGGGCCCTGACAGGAACAGGCCGAGCACCGGCCCGGTCGGCGCGTCGGGGTGGAACACGCTGTGCCTGAGCCCCTCTCCCGGCTGTGCGCAGCGTGCGACGAGAGCGGCGAAATCAGGGGGAAAGCGCGTGCCGGACGATTTCAGGCGCGCATGGACGAGAAACATGCCGGTGAGCATCCGGCAGTCCGCGGGGCCGTTACCACGAATTACCCCTGGACGCTTTCTGCGGTGGCCGGAAAAGGCCACGGACCGCGGTGCTGGCATATTGCGGCCGTTGACGGTTCATGTCGACGGTGCGGTGGGGGCGTCCCCCGGCCGCGCGGTCAGAATGAGCAGCGTTCAGCGTCCACGTTCCTCGCGGGAGAAACCCATGACCAAGGCCGCCTCGCAGGACCCGCATCCCCTGTCCGGGCCCCGTCTGGACCTGACGGTCCTGGGCGAGGTCCGGTGCCGCCGCGACGGGGTGGAGCTGCCGCTCGGCGGCCCCCGGCCACGGTCCCTGCTCGCCATGCTGGTGCTGCGCGCCGGAACCCCGGTCGGCCGGGACGAACTGCATCAGGCCGTCTGGTCGGGCGACGGGGCCGCCTCGGGCGGCAATCTGGTGCAGGTGTACGTCTCCAAGCTGCGCCGGCTTCTGGAGCCGCAGCGCGCGCCGCGCGCCGCGGGCGGTGTCATCGAGCGCGTCGGCTCCTCCTACCGGCTGGCGGTGACCGCCGGGGAGCACGACCTCGGCCGGTTCCAGACCGCACGGGACGAGGCCCGCGCGCTGCGGGCGGCCGGCGAGCCGGTCGCCGCCGAACGGGCGGCGGCCCGGGCGCTCGCCGAGTGGCAGGGGCCGCCGCTCACCGGAGTCGGCGGTCCGCTGCTGGAGATCGAACGGGCCCGGCTGACCGAGCTGCGGCTCGGCGCGGTCGAGGAGCACGCGGAACTGGCCCTGCTGGCCGGGACCCACACCGAGGCGGTCCCCTCCCTCGTGGCGCTCACGGCGGAACACCCCTACCGGGAGCGTCTGTGGGCCCTGCTCATGCACGCGCTGTACCGGGCCGACCGGCAGGCCGACGCACTCGCCGCCTACCAGCGGGCGAGCCGCCTGCTGGACGACCACCTCGGCCTGACCCCGGGCGCGGAACTGCGCGCCACCCAGGAGGCCGTGCTCGCCGGGACCCCCGCGGCCCTCGTCCCCCTCCCCGGCGCGAAGGACCAC
>NZ_JAJSZC010000265.1:0-17369 GCF_036815105.1 Streptomyces sp. IBSBF 3136 | reverse complement strand
GGGCGAGGCCCTCCGGCCCCGCCCCGGCAGAAGCGGAAGCACCCGCACAGGCAGCAGCCCAAGCACCACCACAAGCAGACCCAGAAGCAGAAGGAGACACATGAACACCGACGAACTCGTCGCCCTCGGCCAGCAGTTGCGCGTGGACAGCGTACGGGCCGCCGCCGCGGCGGGCTCCGGGCACCCGACCTCCTCGATGTCCGCCGCGGACCTGCTGGCCGTGCTCTTCGCCCACCACCTCCGCTACGACTTCGAGCGCCCCGAGAACCCCGCCAACGACCGCTTCGTCCTCTCCAAGGGACACGCCTCGCCGCTGCTCTACTCCGCCTACAAGGCGGCCGGCGCCGTCGAGGACGGCGAGCTGCTGACCTTCCGCAAGCTCGGCAGCCGCATGGAGGGGCACCCCACCCCGCGCAGGCTGCCCTGGGTGGAGACCGCCACCGGCTCGCTCGGCCAGGGCCTGCCGGTCGGCGTCGGCATCGCCCTCGCCGGCAAGCGCCTGGACCGTGCCGACTACCGCGTCTGGGTGCTGTGCGGGGACAGCGAGCTGGCCGAGGGCTCGATCTGGGAGGCCGCCGAGCACGCCTCGTACGAGCACCTGGACAACCTGACCGCCATCGTCGACGTCAACCGGCTCGGCCAGCGCGGACCCACCCGGCACGGCCACGACCTGGACGCCTACGCCCGCCGCTTCCAGGCGTTCGGCTGGCACACCATCGAGATCGACGGGCACGACGTCGACAAGATCGATCGCGCCTACGGCGAGGCGATCTCCACCACCGGCCAGCCCACGGTGATCCTCGCCCGCACCCTGAAGGGCAAGGGGGTCGCCGCGGTCGAGGACCGCGAGGGCCTGCACGGCAAGCCCCTGCCGGAGGCCGACGACGCCATCGCCGAACTCGGCGGCCCCCGCGACCTGCGGGTCCGCGTGAACGAGCCGTCCGGCGCCGCCGCGCTGCGCTCGGCCACCACCGAGGTCCTCCGGCTCCCGCGCTACGACCTGGGCGACGAGGTCGCCACCCGGGACGCCTTCGGCGCGGCGCTCGCCGCGCTCGGCACCGCGCGCGGCGACGTCGTCGCCCTCGACGGCGAGGTCGGCGACTCCACCCGGACCGAGGAGTTCGGCAAGGAGCACCCCGACCGCTTCTTCGAGTGCTACATCGCCGAGCAGCAGCTCGTCGCCGCCGCCGTGGGCCTGGCGACCCGCGGCTGGGTGCCGTACGCCTCGACGTTCGCGGCCTTCTTCAGCCGCGCCCACGACTTCGTGCGCATGGCCTCGATCAGCGGCTCCGGGATCAACCTGGTCGGCTCGCACGCGGGCGTCGCGATCGGCCAGGACGGCCCCTCGCAGATGGGCCTGGAGGACCTGGCGATGTTCCGGTCCGTCTACGGCTCGACCGTGCTCTACCCGTGCGACGCCAACCAGACGGCCCGGCTGGTCGCGGAGATGGCCGGCCTCGACGGCATCCGCTACCTGCGCACCTCGCGCGGCAAGAACAGGGTGATCTACGGTCCGGAGGAGGAGTTCCCGGTCGGCGGCAGCAAGGTGCTGCGCGCGGGGGAGCGGGACCGGCTGACCGTCGTCGCGGCCGGTGTCACCGTGCACGAGGCGCTGGCCGCCGCGGACCGGCTCGAACAGGACGGCATCGCGGTCCGGGTGATCGACCTGTACTCCGTCAAGCCGGTCGACGCCGAGACACTGCGCCGGGCCGCCGAGGAGACCGGCTGCCTCATGACCGTCGAGGACCACCACGAGCAGGGCGGCCTCGGCGACGCGGTCGCGGAGGCGTTCGCCGACGGCCGGCCCGTGCCCCGCCTGGTCCGGCTCGCGGTGAGCACCATGCCGGGCTCGGCCGCGCCCGACGAGCAGCTGCACGCGGCCGGCATCGACGCGGCCGGCATCGAGGCAGCGGCGAAACTGCTGGTGGAAGAGGCGGTCGTGCGGTGAGGGCACTCCGCTGACCTGCGGTTCCGTGGACTGCTGTGCTCTCGATGCCTTCTCGATGTTTGGCCGGGAGGAGGAGCGGCCACCCGCAGGTAGAGGTGGCCATGTCGAACACAAAGAACACATCCCAATCGCAGAGTTCACAGGAACCCCAGGACTCGGAGGATTCCCAGCCCAAGAAGGAAGAGGATTCCCGGCCCGGCAAGGAAAGGGACGCCGGCCGGCGGCCCACTCCCATGGAGATCCTGCGCCAGGCACGGGCTCAGCTCGCCGAACTCACCGGCCTCGTACCCGAGTCGGTGTCCTCCTTCGAGCAGACCGACGACGGATGGTCGCTCGAGGTCGAGGTCCTCGAACTCGAGCGGGTCCCGGACACGATGAGCCTGATGGCCGGCTACCAGGTCGACCTCGACGCGGAGGGTCAGCTCACCGGGTACCGGCGCATCCGCCGCTACGAACGCGGCCGGGCCGACGCCCGCAGGGGCGGCCGCTAGGCCGGTCCGGACGTGTCCCACCCGCACGGAACAGAACGCGTACACCGCGCAACAGACCACCCACAAGAGATCACCCACAAGGAGGAATGGCCGGCATGACCGTTGTACCGGCACAGCAGAGCGGCGGCGGAGGCGGCAGCAGTGGCCTCTACGACGTCCTAGAGCTGGTTCTCGACAGGGGGCTCGTCATCGATGCCTTCGTGCGTGTCTCCCTGGTAGGCATCGAGATCCTGAAGATCGACGTCCGTGTCGTCGTGGCCAGCGTGGACACGTATCTGCGCTTCGCCGAGGCGTGCAACCGCCTGGACCTGGAGTCCGGGCCGCACAAGAGCCCGGGCCTGCCCGACCTCGTCGGCGAGATCACCGAGTCCGGCGCCAAGGGCAAGTCCAAGGGCGCGCTGTCCGGCGCCGCGCAGACCGTGTCCGACGCCTTCGGCAAGGCCCGGGACGAGGGTCAGTCCGAGGAACGGCCGCGTCAGCGCAGGACCGCGTCACGCCGTAAGGAGGAGCAGGAGTGAGCACGTACGTCTACGGGATCACCGCACGGTCCCACCCCACGCTCCCGGAGGGCATGACCGGCGTGGGCGAGCCCGCCCGCCCGGTGCGCGTCCTCACCGCGGGTGACCTGGCCGCCGTGGTCAGTGACGCTCCCGAGGACCTGCGCCCCAAGCGACGGGACCTGCTCGCCCACCAGAACGTGCTGGCCGAGGCCGGCGCGGCCGGCTGTGTGCTGCCGATGCGCTTCGGCAGCGTCGCCACGGACGACGACGCCGTGTGCGAGGTGCTCACCGAGCGCTCCGCGCACTACCAGGAGCGGCTGCGCGAGCTCGACAACAAGGTCGAGTACAACGTCAAGGCCACCCACGTCGAGGAGGCCGTGCTGCACCTGGTGATGGCCGAGAACGCGGACCTGCGCACCCTCGCCGAGGACAACCGGCGTGCGGGCGGCGGCGGTTACGACGACAAGATCCGCCTCGGTGAGATGGTCGCGGCCGCCGTCAAGACCAAGGAGGGCGAGGACGCCACCGAGGTCCAGGGCCTGTTGGCCCCGGGAGCCGCCGCCGTGAGCGTGGGCCCCGAGTCCAGCGGCTGGCTGCTGAACGTCTCGTTCCTGGTGGACCGGGACTCGGCCGAGAACTTCCTGGCCTCCGTGGAGCAGGTCCGCGACAGCCACCCCCACCTGGAGCTGCGCGTCAACGGCCCGCTCCCGCCGTACAGCTTCGTCGAGCCCGGCCCGGCCGAGCCGGCGAGCACCCATGCGGGCGTGGACGCCGGGACGCACTAGCGCCCGGGCCCGAGCGGAAGGAGGACACCATGGGACTGATCAGCGAGGTGCTGCTGCTGCCGTTCGCACCGGTGCGCGGCAGCGCGTGGGCGATCAGACAGGTGCTCCAGGAGGCGGAAAGGATCTACTACGACCCCGCCACCGTACGGGCCGAACTCGCCCGCCTCGAAGAGCGTCTGGAGGCGGGCGAGATCACTGAGGAGGAGTTCGACCAGGTCGAGGACGAGCTGCTCGACCGGCTGGAGAACGCCCTGCGCTCCGGCGAAACCACAGGCGACGGGACGGCATCATGAACCGAACAGCGCTCGGCCTCGCGATAGGGGCCGGATACATGCTGGGACGCACGAAGAAACTCAAAATGGCCCTCGCGGTCGGCTCCGTCGTGGCCGGGAAGAAGCTGAACCTCACCCCGCGCGCACTCGGCGAACTGCTCCAGCAGCAGCTGCGCGACAACCCCCAGTTCAAGGAGATCGGGGACCAGCTGCGCCAGGACATGCGGGGTGTCGGCAAGGCCGCCACGGGCGCGATGGCGGAGCGGCAGATGAACGCGCTCGCCGACCGGCTGCGCAGCCGGACCTCCGACGTGCGCGACCGGCTCTCCGGCGGCGGCTCCGACGAGGAGGAGCCGCAGGAGGACACCGGGGACGAAGAGCCGCGCGACGACACCGAGGACAGCGGGGACGCCGACACCTCCGGTGGCCGGCGCGACGACGAGGGCGGCTCCGGCGACGGGCAGGACGACGAGGACGGCTCCGAGGCCCGGCGGGAGGAGCGGCCGCGCAAGAAGGCCGCCCAGAAGGCCCCGGCGAAGAAGGCGTCCGGCACGTCCACCGCGAAGAAGGCCGCGTCCAAGACACCGGCCAAGAAGACGGGAGCGGCCCGCAAGACGGCCGCCAAGAAGACGGCCTCGGCGGGCGGCGGCAGCCGCGGCGGCGGGTCCCGGCAGGCGAAGGGCGGTGACGACCGATGACGTCGACGACGGGGCCGCTCGGCTCCGCGGCCGGCAAGGCCACGGGCGGCGCGAAGGACAACCCGGTCGCCGACCTCGTGCACAGCGAGGCCGCCGACCGGCTCAAGGGCGAGGTGCAGGACTACCTGTCCGCTCAGGCCGAGCGGATGCTGTCCGGCCTCGGCCGCAAGCTGGGCGAGACGACGCTCAAGCTCAACGACATAGCCGACGGCAAGAGCCCCGGCTTCGCCAAGCTCGCTCTCGACGGTGGACGCAAGCTGGCCGAGGGCAAGGGCCCGCTGCGCTCCGCGCTCGAACTCGGGGCCTCCCGGGCGAAGGACAACGTGATGAACGCGGTCAAGAACATAGGCGGCGGCAAGGGCAAGAAGAAGGGCGGCGGGGGCAACAAGCCCACCGTCATCATCGAGTCCATCGACGTCGGCGTGCCGGTACGGACCGCCTACGACCAGTGGACGCAGTACCAGGACTTCTCGAACTTCGCCAAGGGCGTCAAGAGCGCCAGCCGCGCGAGCGACACCGACTCCGACTGGCAGGCCAAGATCTTCTGGTCCAGCCGCAGCTGGAAGGCGCACACCACCGAGCAGGTGCCCGACTACCGCATCCAGTGGACGTCCGAGGGCGCCAAGGGCACCGTCAAGGGTGTCGTCACCTTCCACCCGCTGGGGGAGAACCTCACCCGGGTGCTGCTGGTCATGGAGTACTACCCGAGCGGTCTCTTCGAGAAGACGGGCAACATCTGGCGTGCCCAGGGCCGCAGGGCCAGGCTCGACCTGAAGCACTTCGCCCGCCACATCAGCATCAAGGGCGAGGCGGAGGACGGCTGGCGCGGCGAGATCCGCGACGGCGAGGTCGTCAAGAGCCACGAGGACGCGGTGGCCGAGGAGGAGCAGGAGGCCCAGGAGTCCGAGGACGAGGGTTCCGAGGAGCCGGAGGACCAGGAGTCCGCTGAGCCCGAGGAGGGCGAGGAGGGCGAGGAGTCCGACGAGTACGAGGCCGAGGACGAGGCCGAGGAGCCGTACGAGGAAGAGGACGCCGAGGCCGACGAGGACGCCGGGGAGTACGAGGGCGAGGCGGACGACGAGCCGTACGGCGAGGAGGCCCCGGAGAGCGAGCAGGAGTACGACGAGGAGGCCGACGAGGGCGGCGAGGCCGGCGAGGCCGACGAGGAGGAGTACGAGGACGAGGAGGAACCGGAGTACGCCGGGGGCGGCGGGAGCCGTCGATGACGACCCCAAACCGGTTCCCTCCCGAGCGGTCCGGCCGTTTCCCGGAGCCCTACGGCTCCGGGGGCGGGGCCAACCTCGCCGACATCCTGGAGCGCGTGCTCGACAAGGGCGTCGTCATCGCGGGAGACATCCGGATCAACCTGCTCGACATCGAACTGCTCACCATCAAGCTGCGGCTCATCGTCGCCTCGGTCGACAAGGCCAAGGAGATGGGCATTGACTGGTGGGAGACCGATCCCGCCCTCTCCTCGCGCGCCCGCAGGGACGAGCTGACCCGGGAGAACGCCGAGCTCAGGGAGAGGCTGGCGCGCCTGGAGGAGCTGGAGACCGGCCACGCGCGCGAGGAGGCCCCATGACCGGACTGCGCTACGTCTACGCCGTGTGCCGTCCCCTCGGTGCGCCCCTGCAGGCCGAACTCACGGGCATCGGGGGCGCACCGCCGGCGCTGCTGCACCACCACGGTCTCGTGGCGGTCGTCAGCACGGTCCCGGAGCACGATTTCAGCGAGGAGTCCCTGCGGTCCCGTCTGGAGGACCTGGACTGGCTGTCGGCCACCGCCCGCGCCCACCAGGGCGTGATCGACGCGCTGACGACGGTCACCACCCCGGTGCCGCTGCGGCTGGCCACCGTCTTCCGGGACGACAGCGGGGTGCGCACGATGATCGAGTCCCGGGAGGACGACTTCCGGCGCATCCTCGACCGACTGGAGGGACGGGTCGAGTGGGGCGTCAAGGTGTACGTGGAGAGCGAGCGTCAGGAGGCGCAGGTCGCCGCGCCGGCCGCGGCGCGGCCCGCCAGCGGCCGCGACTACCTGCGCAGGCGGCGTGAGTCCACGCACGCGCACGAGGAGAAATGGCGTACCGCCGAGACCTTCGCCGAGACCCTGCACGAGCGGCTCACCCGGCGCGCCGAGGACGCCCGGCTGCATCCGCCGCAGAACTCCGCGCTGTCCGGGACGCCGGGGCAGAACGTGCTCAACGCCGCCTATCTGGTGAGCCGGGCCGACTCGGAGGAGTTCGTGGAACTCGTGGACCGCACGAAGGGCGAGGTGCCCGGCGTCCGCGTGGAGCTCACCGGGCCCTGGGCCGCCTACTCGTTCAGCGGGGAGGACCGGTGACCGTCATCGAGCGCCGCGAGATCGCCCTGGTGGACCTGCTCGACCGGCTGCTGGCCGGCGGGGTGGTGATCACCGGCGACATCACGCTGCGGATCGCGGACGTCGATCTCGTGCGCATCGACCTGAACGCGCTGATCAGCTCCGTGAACGAGTCGGTCCCCTCGCCCTTCGAGCTGCTGCCCGCGGCCCGGCCGCACGGTGAGGAGCCCCGATGACGACCCAGCGCAACCGGCTGGACCTGGAGCCCGACACGGTGGAGCGGGACCTGGTGAAGCTGGTCCTGACCGTGGTCGAGCTGCTGCGCCAGCTGATGGAACGGCAGGCGGTGCGCCGCTTCGACACCGGCGACCTGACCGAGGAGCAGGAGGAGCGGATCGGGCTCACCCTGATGCTGCTGGAGGAGCGCATGGCGGAGCTGCGTGACCGCTACGGCCTGCGGCCCGAGGACCTGAACCTGGACCTCGGACCGCTCGGCCCGCTGCTGCCCCGGGAGTGAGCCGGGCGTGGCGGGGGCCCGCCGCCTGACTGTCAGGGGTGGGGGGGGGGCGGGGGGCGCCCCCCCCGCCCCCCCCCCATTCCCCCACCATTACAACCAGGNCCCCCCCCCCCCCCCCCCCCCCCCCCCCCCCCCCCCCCCCCCCCCCCCCACCCCTGCTTGCGGCACAGGATCTCCCCGTGCAGGACCGAGAACCAGCCGTCCTCCCGGCGCCCCCACTCCCGCCACGCCGCGGACACCGCCGCCAGCAGGTCCGGTGTGGCGTGGCCGCCGCCGGTGGCCCGCCCGGCGTAGGCCGAGGCCAGGGTGCGGTCCGCCCACAGCCCGCTCCACCAGGCCCGTTCCTCGGGCGTGGCGAACGTCCAGGTGGCGGAGGTGGCCGTGATGTCCGTCAGTCCCGCGGCCAGTGCCCAGGCCTTCAGCCGGCGCCCGGCGTCGGGTTCGCCGCCGTTGGCGCGGGCGACGCGCTCGTACAGGTCCAGCCAGTCGTCGAGGCCCGGCACCGCCGGGTACCAGGTCATCGCCGCGTAGTCGGCGTCGCGCACGGCGACGAACCCGCCCGGCCTCGTCACGCGGACCATCTCGCGCAGGGCCCGCACCGGGTCGCCGACGTGCTGCAGCACCTGGTGGGCGTGGACGACGCAGAACGTGTCGTCCGGGTAGTCCAGCCGGTGCACGTCGGCGACCGCGAAGTCCACGTTGGCCAGGCCGCGCCCGGCGGCGGTCTCCCGGGCCCGGTCCAGGATGCCGGGCGCGTGGTCGACGCCGGTGACATGGCCGTCGGGCACCAGTTCCGCCAGGTCGGCGGTGATGGTGCCGGGACCGCAGCCGATGTCCAGGATCCGCATGTGGGGCTTGAGGACGCCCAGCAGGTAGCCGGCGGAGTTGGCGGCGGTCCGCCAGGTGTGCGACCGCAGCACGGACTCGTGGTGTCCGTGCGTGTAGACGGCGGTCTCGTGCGGTTCGGTCCCCTGCGCTCTCGGCATGGCTGTGCCCCTTCGCCCCTCGTCGACGGACCGCTGCCGGGGACCGTGCGGCCCCGTGGCGCGGTACGCCGACAGTACGCGGATGTGCCGAATGATGAGACCGGCGTATCAATATATGGACGAGCCATGGGTGTCAGGGTGGAGTCAAGGGCGGACCCCGGTGCCCGTCAGCTCAGCGGCCGGTACACCGTCAGCGCCTCCGGCAGCTTCTCCACCAGCACGTCGCCCTCGACCTCGGTCACCTCGCCGTCGTACGCCAAGGGCGTGCCCGGCGCGAGGCCGGTCAGCCGCAGCCGGTTCAGCTGCACCGCCGCGTGCGCGGGCGACCGGGTGAGCGGGCCGGCCGCCGCCGCTGCCAGCAGCCGCAGCGCGGGCCTGCGGCTGCCGTGCACGACCCGTACGTCCAGCAGCCCGTCCGCCAGGTCCGTACGGCGGCCGGGCGCGAGCCCCATCCGGTGGTAGACGCCGTTGCCCACGAACAGCAGCCACAGCGGGTGCTGCCGTCCGCCGAGCTCGACCTCCAGCGGGTGCCGGTCGGCGCGCAGCACCTTCAGCGCCCCGAGCACCCCGGCCGGCCAGCCGCCGATCCGCGAGGACCAGCGCTCCCGCTCCCGTACCAGCTCCGGGTAGACGCCCAGGCTGAACGTGTTGATGAAGATGCCCTCCCGCTGCCCGGTGGTGAACCGGCCCACGTCCACGCGGACCGCCTCGCCCGCGCGCACGGCGTCGGCGACCTTGCGCTCGTCCTCAAGACGCAGGTCGTAGGCGAAGTGGTTGAGCGTGCCCCCGGGCAGCACCGCCAGCGGCAGGCCGTGCCGCAGCGCCACCGCGGCCGCCGCGTTCACCGTGCCGTCGCCCCCGCACACCCCGAGCGCCCGCGCCCGCGCGGCCGCCTTCTCCAGCTCGGCCGGCACGTCCTGCGGTGCGCACTCCACGATCTCCGCGCCGGGCAGCGCCGCCTGCAGGACGCTCACCCGGTCGGAGGAGCCCGAGGCGCGGTTGGCCACGACCACGAGCCCCTCGCCCTCGGGCAGGGCCGCGGCCTCGGCCCGGGGCCGAGGCGGCGGGGTGATCTGGGCGCGCGTCGGCACCAGGCCCCGGACGGCGAACGCCGCGCCCGCGCCGAGCGCCGCCCCCGCCAGCACGTCGCTCGGGAAGTGCACACCCGTGTACACCCGTGACATGGCCACCGAGACCGCCACGGGCGCCACCACCGCACCCCAGTGCGGCGACTCAAGGGCCACACCGGCCGCGAAGGCGGCCGCGGAGGCGGCGTGCCCCGACGGGAAGGACGTGGTGATCGGCTGCCGCTTGAGCTGCCGCACGGCCGGCACCGCGTCCAGCACCGGCCGGGCGCGGCGCACCGACCGCTTGCCGAGCGTGTTGATGGTCAGGGAGGCCAGGCTCAGGGAGGCGATCCCGCGGGTGGCGGCCCGCCGGGCCCGCGGCGTCCGGCTGGCCGCGATCGCGGCGGCCGCCGCGAACCACAGCACCCCGTGGTTCGCGCTCCGGCTCAGCCTCGGCAGCACCCGCTCGGCACCGGGCCAGTGCCACGCGGCGGCCGCCTCGAACAACCGGGTGTCGGCGGCCAGCAGCGCCCGCAGGGCGTGCCGGCCGCTCTTGGGGACGGCGGTCAGGTCGACGTCTGGACTCATGGGGTGCGGTTACCCTGAAGCCGCCGTTTCTTGTGCTCGTGTACGCCGACCGCCTGACCCCGCCGCGACGGAGGAGACACTCGATGCGCCTGCTGCTCGTCCGGCACGGCCAGACCCCCTCCAACCTGGACCGGCTGCTGGACACCGCCGCCCCCGGACCGGGTCTGACCCCGCTCGGCGCACAGCAGGCCGCCGCCCTGCCCGAGGCCCTCGCCGGCGAGCACATCGAGGCCGTCTACGCCTCCGACCTGCTGCGCGCCCGGCTCACCGCCGCCCCGCTGGCCGCCGTCCGCGGTCTGGAGACGGTCGTCCGCGCCGGCCTGCGCGAGGTGTCGGCGGGCGACCTGGAGATGCGGCCGGGGGGCTCCCCGGAGGGCGAGCGGTACCTGCGCACCGTGTTCGCCTGGGCGGCCGGGGACCTCACGCTCCGGATCCCCGGCGGGGAGAGCGGCGAGGAGGCGCTGGCCCGCTACGACGAGGTGGTCGCCGAGGCCGCTGCGAGCGGCGCCGCCGGCGTCGCGATGGTCAGCCACGGCGCCGCCATCCGCATGTGGACCGCCGCCCGCGCCGCCAACGTCGACGTGGCCTTCGCCGCCGCCCGCCCGCTGGCCAACACCGGCGTGGTGGTCCTGGACGGCTCGCCCGCCGACGGCTGGAAGGCGCTGTCGTGGGCCGGCGCCACCGTCGTACCGGCGGGGGAGGGCGGTCCGGCCGGGCAGCCCGTGGACCCGGCCGGATAAGCGTTTGCCCCAGGTCGGGGACGCCCCGCAGAATGCCCCCTCATGGGACATCTGGAAGCCGCGCACCTCGAATACCACCTCCCCGACGGCAGGACGCTGCTCGGCGATGTCTCCTTCCGGGTCGGCGAGGGCGCGACCGTCGCGCTGGTCGGCCCCAACGGCGCCGGCAAGACCACCCTGCTCCGGCTGATCTCCGGCGAGCTGAAGCCGCACGGCGGCACGGTCACCGTCAGCGGCGGCCTCGGCGTGATGCGCCAGTTCGTGGGCTCCGTGCGCGACGAGACGACCGTGCGCGACCTGCTCGTCTCCGTCGCCCCGCCGCGCATCCGCGAGGCGGCGCGGGCCGTGGACCGGGCCGAGCACGGCATCATGACCGTCGACGACGAGGCCGCCCAGCTCGCCTACGCCCAGGCCCTCGCCGACTGGGCCGAGGCGCGCGGCTACGAGTCCGAGACGCTGTGGGACATGTGCACCACCGCCGCCCTCGGCATGCCCTACGAACGGGCCCAGTGGCGGCAGGTGCGCACCCTCTCCGGCGGCGAGCAGAAACGCCTCGTCCTGGAGGCGCTGCTGCGCGGCACCGACGAGGTGCTGCTGCTGGACGAGCCGGACAACTACCTGGACGTCCCCGGCAAGCGCTGGCTGGAGCAGCAGCTCGGGGAGACCCGCAAGACGGTCCTGTTCGTCTCCCACGACCGCGAACTCCTCGCCCGCGCCGCCGAGAAGATCGTCTCCGTGGAGCCCGGACCGGCCGGCGCCGACGCCTGGGTGCACGGCGGCGGCTTCGCCACCTACCACGACGCCCGCCGCGAGCGCTTCGCGCGCTTCGAGGAACTGCGCCGCCGCTGGGACGAGAAGCACGCCCAGCTGAAGAAGCTCGTCCTGAACCTGCGCCAGGCCGCCGCCGTCAGCCACGAGATGGCCTCCCGCTACGCGGCCGCGCAGACCCGCCTGCGCAAGTTCGAGGAGGCGGGGCCGCCGCCCGAGCCGCCGCGCGAGCAGGACATCACCATGCGCCTGAAGGGCGGCCGCACCGGCGTACGCGCCGTCACCTGCGCCCAGCTCGAACTCACGGGCCTGATGCGCCCCTTCGACCTGGAGGTGTTCTACGGCGAACGGGTCGCCGTGCTCGGCTCCAACGGGTCGGGCAAGTCGCACTTCCTGCGGCTGCTCGCCGGCGAGGACGTCGCGCACACGGGGCAGTGGAAGCTCGGCGCGCGCGTGGTGCCCGGCCACTTCGCCCAGACCCACGCCCACCCCGAGCTGCGCGGGCGCACCCTGCTCGACATCCTGTGGAAGGACCACGCCCAGGACCGGGGCGCGGCCATGTCCCGGCTGCGCCGCTACGAGCTGACCGGCCAGGCCGAACAGTCCTTCGACCGGCTCTCCGGCGGCCAGCAGGCACGCTTCCAGATCCTCCTGCTGGAGCTCCAGGGAGTCACCGCCCTGCTGCTCGACGAGCCGACCGACAACCTCGACCTGGAATCCGCCGAAGCCCTCCAGGAGGGCCTGGAGGCGTTCGACGGCACGGTGCTCGCGGTCACCCACGACCGCTGGTTCGCCCGCTCCTTCGACCGCTTCCTGGTCTTCGGCAGCGACGGCCGGGTCCGCGAGACCCCGGAGCCCGTCTGGGACGAACGCAGGGTGGAACGGGCCCGCTAGGGCCTGTTGCGAAAGTGGTCCTCTGCCGTGCGACGCCCGGCACGCGGCCGCCCTCCGGGCGACGAGGCCACTTTCGCAACAGGCCCTAGCCCCGCCGGGACCGTCCCGGCGGGCGGCCGCGACCCCGCCAGGCCCCGGGCCCGGGATGTTCGTACAGTGGGTTCAGGAACGCGCGCTCCACGGCTCGCTCCAGGGCTCCCGGAAACCGGCCGGGAGCACCGCATGCCGGGCGGGCACCCGTACGGCAGGACACGACCACGACGAGCGGGGCACCACCATGACCGGAGTCGACCCCAGCCGGCTGGACGACCAGCAGCTCATGAAGGAGCTGGAGACGATCCACCGCACGCGCCACGACACCCTCCTGTACGGCTCGAACGACGCGCTGCGGGCGCACAACGAGCGCATGGCCCAGCTGGAGGGCGAGTACCTGCGCCGCAACCCGCGCCGCCTGGTCAGCGCGGGCCGCACCCGCGAGGGCGCCCGTGAACGGAGCTGCGGCGAAGCGGCCACCCCGCCCGCCTCCGGCACCTGAGGCGGCCCCTCGCGCGGCCAGGGCGGCCCTTGGCGCGTCCTCGGCGGCCGCGCGCCGGGGCCGGCCCGCGAACGACGCGGACCGGCCCTCGTGGAAATCCGGCGCGGCGGCCGTGACGGCGGCGCGGCGGGTCAGCCCACCTCACCCGCGAACACATGGACGAACGCGTCGCAGAACGCCTTCAGATCGTCCGGCTTGCGGCTGGTCACGAGCTGGTTCGAGCCGTGGTCGCAGATCTTCACCTGCTCGTCCACCCAGGTACCGCCCGCGTTCTCGATGTCCGTCCGCAGACTCGGCCACGACGTGAGCACCCGGCCGCGTACGACCCCTGCCTCCACCAGCGTCCACGGCGCGTGGCAGATGGCCGCCACCGGACGGCCCCGGTCGAAGAAGTCCTTCACGAACGCGACGGCCTTGTCGTCCATGCGCAGGAAGTCCGGATTGGCCACCCCGCCCGGCAGGACCAGGGCGCCGAACGACTCGGCCGACGTCTCGCCCACCACCTCGTCCACGGGGAAGGTGTCCCCCTTGTCCAGGTGGTTGAACGCCTGGATCTCGCCCGACTCGGTCGACACCAGCACCGGTTCGTGCCCGGCGTCGGAGGCCGCCTTCCACGGCTCGGTCAGCTCGACCTGCTCGACGCCCTCGGGTGCCACCAGAAACGCGATACGCATGATCCTCACTTTCCTTTCCCGGCCGGCCCGGCCACCTCGGCGGCCCGGGCCCGCCGCTTCCTCACACCCGCCGCCCGTCGGCAGCGCAGCAACTCCTCGCCGTACGGCAGCAGCACGCAGGCGCCGACCGCGAGGCCGACGACCGCCAGATAGCCGGGCGACAGCGGCCGCCGGCGCCGTACCAGGCGCCAGGCGTCCGGATCACCCCGCCCGCCCCGCAGCAGCGACCGGACGTGGTCGGAGTGCAGGCACATCAGCGACGTCAGCGCGCCGAACGGCAGCGACTCGAGAAAACTGTGGACGTGCTGCTCCAGCGGCGTGACCTCGCGGTCGCTGCGCACCGCCGTCCGCACGTCCCACAGCGCCGTCGCCTCGTGCACCGCCGCCGCGCCGAGCTGCACGGCCAGCAGCAGGGGATTGACCTCGTAGCGCAGGGTCAGCGCGATGGGCAGGCCGACCTCCGCCATCATCAAGGAGTGGATCAGGGACTCCCTGGTCCCGGCGGTGTCCTCGATCCGGCTGCGCCGGTGCAGCGCCCAGTCCGCCAGACCGGGCACGAACCAGCCGGGCAGCAGCCCGTACAGCAGGAACCGGGTGGTGGCCTGCCCGACGTCGACGGTCCTGCCGGCCGCCGCGATCTCCGTCGCCTGGTCCCGGGTCACTCGCCCACCAGCGCCTCCGCCAGCTGCTGCACATTGGCGTACCGCTCCGCGCGCGGCAGCCGGGCCACCGCGTCGACCAGCGGGGTGGGCGCGTTGGCGCGCCGCAGCGCACGGGCCGCCTCCCCGGCGTCCGCCGGGAAGGAGTGCCGGCCCAGGTGCCGGGCCAGCTCCAGCCGCACCCGCTCCAGGGACGCCGGCGACCCCAGACCGCCGACCGGACCGCTCCAGACCTCGGGGTCGTCGTCCGCCGCCGGCTCCGGGTCGTGCCACTCCTCGGCCCGCGTCGGGTGCCCGGACGCCAGCAGGCCCTTCAGCTCGTGCTTCATCTCGTCGTCCCGGTGGACGCTCAGCCGGTCACTGCCTCGCTGCATCTCTCACTCCACTTGTTCGGGGTCCGGCCCGCGTACCCGACGCCGCGCGACCGACACCGGGTGCCCGGCCGGAAACCGGCCGTCTCGCTAGTGCTTGCCGTGACCCGGCAGGAACTCCTGCACCTTCTGCTTCAGCCCCTGCCTGATCATCGAACCGCGGTCCGCGTCGCCCTTGAGGATCGCCGTGGCCGTCGCCTCCATCTGCTCCCAGGTGGCGTGCGGCGGGATCGGCGGCACGGCCGGGTCGGTGAGGAACTCGATCACCGCCGGCCCGTCCGCCTCCAGGGCGGCCCGCCAGCCCGCCTCCACGTCCTCCGGCTTCTCCACCCGCACCCCGGTCAGGCCCAGCGAGCGGGCGAACGCCGCGTACTGCACGTCCGGGATCTCCTGGGACGGCAGGAAGGACGGGGAACCCTCCATCGCGCGCATCTCCCAGGTCACCTGGTTCAGGTCCCGGTTGTTCCACACGCCCACCACCAGCCGCGGATCCGACCAGCGGTCCCGGTACTTCGCCGCCGTGATCATCTCCGCCAGACCGTTCATCTGCATCGCGCCGTCACCGACCAGCGCCACCACCGGCCGGTCCGGATGAGCGAACTTCGCGCCGATCGCGTACGGCACCCCCGGCCCCATCGTGGCCAGCGTCCCCGACAGCGACCCGCGCATGCCCGGCCGCATGGTGATGTGCCGCGCGTACCAGTTCGCCACCGAACCGGAGTCCGACGTCAGGATCACGTTGTCCGGCAGCAGCGGGTCCAGCGCCCGGGCCACGTACTCGGGGTTGATCGGATCCGCCGACAGCCCCGCCCGCCGCTCCATCGTCTCGTGCCAGCGCTTGACGTTCGCGCAGACGGTGTCGCGCCACTCGCGGCCGCCGCGGTCGGTCCGCAGCAGCGGGATCAGCCGCTGCAGGGTCGCCCGCGCGTCGCCGACGAGATTCACCTCGTACGGGAACCGCATGCCGACCATGTGCGGGTCGATGTCGATCTGCACCCCGCGCGCCTTGCCGAACTCCGGCATGAACTGCGTGTACGGGAACGACGAGCCGATCGTCAGCAGCGTGTCGCAGTCACGCATCATCTCGTACGACGGCCGGCTGCCCAGCAGGCCGATCGGCCCGGTGACGTACGGCAGTTCGTCGCTGAGCACGTCCTTGCCGAGCAGCGCCTTCGCGACGCCCGCGCCCAGCAGCTCGGCGATCTCCTGCACCTCCGCCACCGCCCCGGCCGCACCCTGGCCGATCAGGACGGCCGGTTTGTCCCCCTCGTTGAGCACCTCCGCGGCCCGGCGCAACGCGTCGTCCGAGGGGACCGCCGTGTAGTCGCTCATGCCGAGGCTGGACGGCACCATCTTGAACGCGTGCGTGGGCGGCGAGTAGTCGAGCTCCTGCACGTCGGCGGGGATGATCACCGCGGTCGGGCAGCGCCGGGCGCAGGCCGTGCGGATCGCCCGGTCGATCACGTTCGGCAGCTGCTCCGGGACGGTCACCGTCTCCACGAACTCCGAGGCGACGTCCTTGTAGAGCGTGTGGAGGTCCACTTCCTGCTGATAGGACCCGCCCATCGCGGACCGGTTCGTCTGGCCGACGATCGCCAGCACCGGCACGTGGTCCAGCTTGGCGTCGTAGAGACCGTTCAGCAGATGGATCGCGCCGGGTCCGGAGGTCGCCGCGCACACCCCGAGCCGGCCGCCGAACTTCGCGTACCCGACCGCTTCGAAGGCCGACATCTCCTCGTGCCGGGACTGGATGAAACGCGGCTTGTCCTCGGCCCGCCCCCAGGCGGCCAGCAGCCCGTTGATGCCGTCCCCGGGATAACCGAAGACCTGTTCCACGCCCCACGCCCGCAGGCGTTCGAGGATGTGATCGGAGACCTTGGGTGTCATGAAGGAGACCTCCCCGGTGCAGTGCGAGGCCGACGATCCGGTCAGCGGTTACCGAGTCACCTCCACCGGGTGCGGAAAACCTGTCCGGGCCGCCCGCGGGGGTCTTTCGCGGCAGATCGGCCGAGACCGGGCCCCGGGATCACCCGTTGGGCCGTCCGCGTCCCGCGAATGGGGCCCGGCCGCGCGCGCGGCGCCGCCCGGCGGGCTGTGATGGCAGCGAGGGCACGACACCCGTTCCCTCCGACCGCAGCCCGGCCGCCGCCCCGACCGTTCCCGCCCGTCCCCTGCCGAGGAGCCCGCCCCATGCGCCGCACCGCCCGAGCCCTTTCCGTCGCCGTCGTGGCCGGGGCCGCGCTCGTCATAGCCGGGCCCGCCGCCTCCGCGCACCCATGGGCCGGGGCGGACCCCGGCACCGCCGGCCCGCTCACCGCCGCCACGCTCTGCGACCCGCTCACCGGACCGGAGCCCGATCCCCCCGACGCCCCCGGGGCGGCACCCGCGGACGGCGGCGAGCAGTGCGGCCCGGACGAGGGCGGGCCGAGCGGAGGGACGGCCGGATCGGCCCTGGACCCGCGGACGACACCGGGGCCGTCCCTGGAGCTGGAACCGGCGCAGCAGCCTGAGTTTGGGCAGGAGGCCGGCCCGGCGGCGGGGGACGGGGCTGGGG
>NZ_JAJSZC010000264.1:0-9819 GCF_036815105.1 Streptomyces sp. IBSBF 3136 | reverse complement strand
CCCCCCGGCTCTCCGCCGGCGCCACCCCCGATATAGGCCGCACGTTCAAGTCGTTCTCCCCTCGCCGGGCCAGGTCAGGCCCGCTCCCCACCACATTTGGTGTGCGCATGTTAACCGCAGGGATTTGAGCGAGGTGTCAGGTGAATGTCACCGTTCCGTCGCAACTTCGACCTTCACCGGCGCCCGCAACCCCGCCCCGCACCGGGTCACTTGACGGCACTGCCCGCTTTCCACTCGTTCCATGCCATGTTCCAGCCCCCGAGGCCATTGTCGGGAGAGACCTGTTTGTCCTTGCTGTTGACGACCTCGACCACGTCCCCGATCAGGCTGCGGTCGAAGAACCAGCCCGCCGGGGTGTCCGAACTGCCGCCCTTGACGTCCATCAGACCCACACAGCCGTGGCTGACGTTGACGTGTCCCGGGGAGTCGGGTGACCAGTAGTTGCCGTGCAGGAAGGTGCCGGAGTCGGTGAGTCTCATGGCGTGCGGGACGTCGGGGATGTCGTACTCGCCGCCGAAGCCGACCGTGCGGCTGTTCATGCGGGTCACCTCGAGCATCTCCATCACCACCATCTTGCCGTTGTAGGTGGGGCTCTTGGGGGCGCCCGCGGTGATCGGCACGGTGGCCAGCAGCCTGCCGTCGCGCCGCACCTCCATCTTGTGCTGGGCCGCGTCGACCAGGGAGGTCTGGCTGCGGCCGACGGTGAAGGAGAACGTCTTGGCCTGGAGGCCGTAGACGCCGGGCGCGCCCTCGACGTCCCTGAGGCGGAGGTCGACGGTGACCTCGGTGCCGGGCTTCCAGTAGCGCTCGGGGCGGAAGTCCAGGCGGTTCTTGCCGAACCAGTGCGGGCGGATGTCCACCGGCGGGTTCGCGGTGACCCGCACCGCGCGCTCGACGGCGGCGCGGTGCACGATGTCCCGGCTGAAGGCCAGGGAGACGATCATCCCGGTGCCGACGGTGGAGCGGTTCTCGGGGGTGACGTAGCCGATGAACCGCTCCTCGGGAACGAAGGTGGTGAAGGTGGTGTGCCGGGCCGAGCGGTGTCCGTGGGCGTCCAGCGCGACCGCGTCCACGGTGTACTTGGCGGCCAGCGCCAGCCGGCCGTCGTCCGGCCGCCAGGTCAGCCCGTCGGCGCTGATGCGCCCGGGCACCGGGGTGTCCTGGGCGTCCTGGGACCTGACGACGCTCACCTTCTCCAGGCGTCCGTCGGGCACCCGGACCCGCAGCGGCTCACCCGGACGGATGTCCTTGCCTCCGTCGTCCGGGGTGACCCGGATGACGTCCTCGGGGGACGGGGGTTTACCGAGGACCCCGTCCATGTCCAGTCCGCCGGAACCGCCCGGGGTGCACCCGGCCAGCAGTCCCGCCCATGTCAGTGCCGCCGCCAGCGCGGCGCACGCGCGGCGTGCGCGTCCTTGTACGTGCCTCACGTGGGACTCAACGACGGGGCCCGCTCCGGGGAAACGTGAGTGCGACGCCCGCGCTGGGCAGAACAGTGGGGAGAACGACACGGAGGGGAGCCTCCCCACCCGTGGTGACCCACCCCCAGCCCGCGTCGCAGCCGCCGGGGCGAGCCACTGAGAAGAGGGGCCACAGGTGACGAGCGCAGCCGAGCAGCGGGCACTGGCCGAGGGGCGGGCCGCCGGGAACGGGCAGCCGGCCGCCGTGGTGAGCGGCGCCCGCCGCGCCACGCCGCCGTCCCCACCCGTGTGGCCGGGGACGCCGACGCCGCTGGGGGCCCGCTTCCGGGTGGGCCCGGACGGGGTCGCGGGCACCAACTTCGCGCTGTGGGCGGCCGGTGCGGAGGGGGTCCGGCTGTGCCTGTTCGACGAGCGCGGCAGGGAGACCCAGGCCCCGCTGACCGAACTGACGCACGAGATCTGGCACGGCTTCGTACCGGGCGTGATGCCGGGGCAGCGTTACGGCTACCGGGTGGACGGTCGCTGGGACCCGTGGACCGGCGCCCGCTGGAACCCGGCCAAACTGCTGCTCGACCCCTACGCCCGCGCGGTGGACGGCGAGTTCCGGCTGCCGCCCGAGGTGTACGGGCACGTCCGGGACTGGCCGGAGCAGCACGTCGCCGACACCGTGCGCGACGACCGGGACTCGGGGCCCCACGTCCCCAAGGGTGTCGTCGTCGACGATGACGACGACTGGGAGGACGACCGCCGCCCCAAGACGCCGTGGGCCGACTCGGTGATCTACGAGCTGCACGTGCGCGGCTTCACCAAGCTGCACCCCGGCATCCCGCGGGAGCTGCGCGGCACGTACGCGGGGCTGGCGCACCCGGCCGCCGTCGAGCACCTGGTGAAGCTGGGCGTCACGGCCGTGGAGCTGCTCCCCGTCCACCAGTTCGCGCACGAGGACCACCTGCTGCGCCGGGGCCTGAGGAACTACTGGGGCTACAACTCCATCGGCTACTTCGCCCCGCACGCGGCCTACGCCGCCTCGGGGACGACGGGCGGCCAGGTCGGCGAGTTCAAGCGGATGGTCCGCGCGCTGCACGCGGCCGGCATCGAGGTCATCCTCGACGTGGTCTACAACCACACCGCCGAGGCGGGCGAGCTGGGGCCGACGCTGTCCCTGAAGGGCATCGACAACCGCGGCTACTACCGCCTCCAGGGGGACGCCCGCCGGTACGCGGACTACACCGGCTGCGGCAACACCCTGCACGTCGTCCAGCCCCAGGTGCTGCGCCTGATCACGGACTCGCTGCGCTACTGGGTGACCGAGATGGGGGTGGACGGCTTCCGCTTCGACCTGGCGGCGGCGCTGGCCCGCTCGATGCACGACGTCGACATGCTCTCCCCCTTCCTCGCGGTCATCGCCCAGGACCCGGTGCTGCGCCGGGTGAAGCTCATCGCAGAGCCGTGGGACATCGGCTCCGGCGGCTACCAGGTGGGCGCCTTCCCGCCGCTGTGGACGGAGTGGAACGACCGCTACCGCGACACCGTGCGGGACTTCTGGCGCCACGCGCTGCCCGACGTGCGGGAGATGGGCTACCGCCTGTCCGGCTCCAGCGACCTGTACGCCTGGGGCGGCCGCCGCCCCTACGCCTCGGTCAACTTCGTCACCGCGCACGACGGTTTCACCCTGCGCGACCTGGTGTCGTACGAGCGCAAGCACAACGAGGCCAACGGCGAGGGCAACCGGGACGGCACGGACGACAATCGCTCCTGGAACTGCGGCACGGAGGGCGAGAGCGACGACGAGCGGGTGCGGGCCACCCGGCGCAGGCAGCTCAGGAACCTGCTGACGACTCTGCTGCTGTCCACCGGTGTGCCCATGCTGGTGGCCGGCGACGAACTCGGCCGCACCCAGCGCGGCAACAACAACGCCTACTGCCAGGACAACGAGATCGGCTGGCTGGACTGGTCGCTGCTGGACGACCCGGACTGGCGCCCGCTGTTCGACCTCACCTCCCGGCTGATCGCCCTGCGCCACCGGCACCCGGTGCTGCGCCGCCGCGCCTTCTTCTCCGGCCGCGCCGCCTCGGCGGACGGACTGCGCGACCTGGCCTGGTTCACCTCCCGGGGCGAGGAGATGACCGAGGGCGACTGGTACGCGCCCGCCGCCACGCTCGGCATGTATCTGTCGGGCCGGGACATCCCCGGCCGGGACGAGCGCGGCGCGCCGGTCCTGGACGACAGCTTCCTCGCGGTGCTGCACGCGGGCGACCGCCCGGTGCGCTTCGTGCTGCCGGGCGCGCCCTGGGCGGAGGCGTACGAGGTCGTGGTCGACACCGCCCGCGAGGACCAGAGCGCGGCACCGGGCACGCTCCACCCCGCGGGCGCGGAGGTCCCGGTCCCGGCACGGTCCGTGCTGCTGCTGCGGGTCGACCGGCCCTGACCGGACGCGCGTCACGCGGGGCGTGACGGGGATCACGTCCGCGGGGTGCAGCGTGCGCGTGGGGCCAGGGCCTTTCCCCTTGTGTAGACAGCCGGCGAGGGGACCGTGGAATGGAGCAGGCTCGGGCCGGTGAGTACGACGCGTTCGTGGCGGCCCGCTGGTCGGTGTTGTTCCATCTGGCCCGTCTGCTCACCGGAGGGGACCGGCATCGGGCCGAGGACCTGTTGCAGGAGTCCTTGGTCAAGCTGTGGTTCGTCTGGCCGAAGGTCGCCGACGAGGCGCCGGAGGCGTACGTGCGCAAGGTGCTGGCCCGGGCCGCGGCCCGCTCGGCCCGCCGGCGCTGGTGGGGCGAGCGGCCCGTCGAGGAGCTGCCCGAGGTGGCGGCGGCCGGCGACGTGTCCGCGACCGTCGCCGAACGCTCCCGCCTGGAGGCGGCGCTCGCGCAGTTGAGCCCCCGGCAGCGGGCCGCCGTCGTGCTGCGCTACTACCAGGACCTGCCGGACCGGCAGGTCGCGGAGACCCTGGGCTGCCCGGTGGGCACGGCCCGGTCCCACGCCGCGCGGGGTGTGGCCCGGCTGCGCCGGCTGCTGGCCGACGTCATCGAGCCGGTGGGGTGAGGGAAGAAGCCATGGATCACTTCGAGCGGCAGCTGACGCGGCTGATGCACGACACCCGGGAACACCAGGCGTTCGGGACGGCCCACCGGGACCGGTTGCGGGCGGGCGTCCGGACCCGGCGCCGGGTGCGGACCGCGCGCCGGGCGGCCGGGTCGGTCCTCGCGGTCGCCGGGCTCGGCCTCGGGCTGCTCCTGTGGCCGCACGCGCCGGGCACGGACCAGCCGAGCGCGCCCCGTCCGCGGCCCGCCGTCAGCCCCGTGCCTGACCCGACCGGGACACCCTCGCCGCAGGACTCGCCGAGCTTGCCGCCCAGTTCGTCCCCGACCCGGTCGCCGGACCCGGGCGGGGCCACCGAGACCTCTTTGCCCCCGGCCACGCAGGGCGGTTCCGGCCCGACCACCGGCGCCCCGCCCACGGGTACCGCCACGGCGACCGCCACCGCGCGGAACACGCTCACCGCGCCGCCGCCCGCCATGGAGTCGGAGACCTCCTCCGCCGATCCGTCGTACGCCGCGTCCAGCACGGCCGGGCCGGACCGCTAGCGCACCGGCCCCTCCCCCGGCTCACGTTCGCCACGCGTTCCCCGAGCGCGTCCCGAAAACCAGAACACAAGGGACTTATGTGATGAATCTCCTCCCGGGTCGCGCGATGCCCGCCCGGCCGCACCCGCCGCGGCGAGCCCCTCTGACCAACCGTCAGGACGAGCCCGTCATGGACCTGGCCGTACCGGTGTTCAACGAGGAGACGGACCTGGAGCCGAACGTCCGGCGGCTGCACGCGCACCTGCGGGACACCTTCCCCTACCCGTTCCGGATCACCGTGGCCGACAACGCCAGCACCGACCGCACGCCGTACATCGCCGCCCGCCTCGCGGACGAACTGGCCGAGGTGACGTGGATCCGGCTGCCCGAGAAGGGGCGCGGGCGGGCCCTGCGCGCCGTCTGGTCGGGCTCGCGGGCGCCCGTGCTGGCGTACACCGACGTGGACCTGTCCACCGGGCTCGCGGCGCTGCTGCCGCTGGTCGCACCGCTCATATCGGGCCACTCCGACCTGGCCATCGGCACCCGGCTCGCGCCCGGCGCCCGGGTGGTGCGCGGTCCGAAGCGGGAGATCATCTCCCGCTGCTACAACACCCTGCTGCGCTGCACGCTCGCCGTCGGCTTCTCCGACGCCCAGTGCGGCTTCAAGGCGGTGCGCCGCGACGTCGCCGAGCGGCTGCTGCCGCTGGTGCGGGACGGGGAGTGGTTCTTCGACACCGAGTTGCTGGTGCGCGCCGAGCGGGCGGGGCTGCGCATCCACGAGGTACCCGTCGACTGGGTGGACGACCCCGACAGCCGGGTCGACCTCCTCGCCACCGCGCTGGCCGACCTGCGCGGGATCGCCCGGATGCACCGGGAGGCGGCCCGCCGCCGCACCGGGCGGGTCGCCCCGTGAGCGCCGTCCTCGACCGCCCGCCGGCGGCGGCCCGTGCCCGTGACCACGCCCTGCGCACCCGGGAGCGGCTGCGCGCCGCCGCCCGCGAACACGGCCCGGTCCTCGCCCTCTTCGGCGTGCTGAAGCTGGTCGGCTTCTGCTCCTTCATGTACCTGCTGGACTCGGCCGGGGACTTCCGCACCAGGCACCCCCGCTTCGGCGGCGGCGCGCACGCGTGGGACGTGCTCGCCACCTGGGACGGCTGGTGGTACCAGCAGATCGCGCTGCACGGATACGACCCGAAGCTCGTCCACCTCCCCGGCGCCACCGGCCTGATCACGCTGGAGGGCAACTCCGCGGCCTTCTTCCCGCTCTACCCGGCGCTGATGCGGATGACGTCCGCGATCACCGGCCTGGGCCCGTACGGGGCCGGGATGCTGGTCTCCGTCGTCGCCTCCTTCGCCGCCGCCCTCGGGATCCACCGCGTCGCCGAGCGGTTCGGCGGCCGGCGCGCCGGACTCGCCGCGGCCGGGCTGTGGGCGGTGTGGCCCGGCTCCGGGGTGGAGTGGGCGGTCTACTCCGACTCCCTCTACGTCGCCCTGGCCGCCTGGACCTGCCACGCCGTCATGACCCGCCGCTGGCTCACCGCCGGGGTGCTCACGTTCGCCGCCGGCCTCAACCGCCCGACGGCCGCCGCCCTGATCGCCGCGCTCGGCGTGGCCGCGCTGTGCGCGGTGCGCGACCGGCGCGACGGCGTCCTGCGCCCGCTGCTCGCCCTCGGCCTGGCCCCGCTGGGCCTGCTCGGCTACCTGGGCTGGGTGGGGAACCGGATGGGCGACCCGAGCGGGTACTTCAAGCTCCAGTCGGGCGCCTGGGCGCACCGCTTCGACTACGGCAGCCAGACCCTCGACGTGCTGACCTCCGTGCCCGTGGGCCACTTCACCTACCTGTCGGCGTTCCCCTTCGCCGACGTCGTCGGCGTCGGCGTGGTCCTGCTGGCGTTCGTCCTCCTCCCCCCGCTGCTGCGGCTGCGCCCGCCGCCGGTGCTGGTCGTCCACACGGTGCTGACGCTCGCCCTGGTCCTCGGCAGCCAGCAGATCTTCGCCAACGTCTCGCGCTATCTGCTCCCCTGCTTCCCGCTGTTCCTGCCCCTGGCCGTCGCCCTGCGCCGGCTCGGTCCGCGCACGCTGTACCCGGTGCTCGGCATCGCCGCCCTGGCCTCCGGCTCGTACGCGGGGTACGCGCTGTTCGAACTCGGGGTGCCGTAGCGGCCGGGCCGGGCGGACGGCACCCGGGCCTTCCTCACCCGACCTGCGCGTCCGGACCGTCCCCGTGCGGCCCGCTCTCATGCGGCAGGGCGCGGGCCGCGTCCTCCGCTCGCGCCACCCGGGCCATCAGACGGTCCTTTCGGACCGGCGACCAGGTCAGCTCCAGCGCCACCACGGCGACCACCAGCCACGACACCAGGGCCTGACGGGCCGGACCGGCGACGGTGTCGTACACCGCCAGGGCCAGCGCCACGACGGCCACGAGCGGCATCAGCCACCATCGCAGCCGGTCCTCCTCCCTGAGCACGCGCAGCGCCCCCGCGTACTCCAGGACCGCGGGCGCCAGCCGGGTGTCCCCGACGGCCTCGCCCCGGCGCGTGGCCCGCACCACCCGTGCCCGGTCGGCGGGCGCGAGGCCGGCGCCACCGGGCCACGCCCGGCCCATCCGGCGTGCCGCCCGGACGCCGTACAGCGGACCGACCACCAGCAGCACGACGGCGGCGGCCGGCCACGCGCCGGACTCGACGGCGACGAAAGCGGCGAAGAAGACGCCGGCGGCCAGACCGACGCACAGCCCCCTGCGCACCGGGCCCTGCCACCACACCCGACCGGGGACCAGAACCACCCGCCCATGCTGGCGACCACCGGCGGTCCGGGCAATCACCGCCCCCGCGAGTCACCCGTACGGCGCACCGAACGCGCTGGTCGTAGGACCAGCGACCGATCCCGGTCCGGCCAAAACTCAGTGGGCGATGTCAGTGCGGATCCGTAGGCTCGCGATGATGCCCACGACACGTGCAACCTCCGAGGACCGCTCCGCCGTACGCGCCCTGCTGCGGCTGTGGCCGTATGTCCGCCCCGTGCGGGGCCGCCTGTTCACGGCCGCGTTCGTCGCGGTCGTCGCCTCCTGCACGGGACTCGTGATCCCGCTCGTCCTGAAGTGGATGGTGGACGGCCCGGTCGCCGACCGGGACCCGGCCGGGATCTGGCTCGGTGCGCTGTACCTGCTGCTGCTCGGTGTCGCCGAGGCGGTGCTGTTCGGCATACGGCGGTGGCTGGTGGCCCGGCCCCTGTCGCACGTCGAGGCGGAGATGCGGGCGGGGCTCTATCGCAGGCTGCAACGGCTCCCGGTGGCCTTCCACGACCGGTGGGCGTCCGGCCAGCTGCTCTCCCGGGGCACCACCGACCTCATGCTGGTGCGCATGTTCCTCGCCTTCCCGCTGACCTTCCTCCTGGTCAACGCGGTGACGATCCTCGTCGGCGTGGTCATCATGCTCCTGCAGGACTGGGTGCTCGGCCTGGTGATCCTCGGACCCGCCGTCCCGGTGATGTGGACCTGCGTGATCTTCGAGCGGCGCTACGCCCAGGTCGCGCGGCGCGCCCAGGACCAGGTCGGGGACCTGACGACGGTGGTCGAGGAGAGCGTGCTCGGCATCCGCATCGTCAAGGGCTTCGGCCGGCACCGCGCCCAGGCCCGCGCGTTCCGGAAGCTGTCCGGCGCGCTGCGCGGCACGGAACTGCGCAAGGCCCGGCTGCTCGCGACCATCCTCGGCGTCATCGTGACGCTCCCCGAGGTGGCGATCGGCGCGGCACTGGTCCTGGGGGCGCTGCGGGTGGCCGACGGCGACCTGTCGGCGGGCACCCTGGTCGCCTTCCTGAGCACGGCGCTCGCCCTGCGGTGGCCCGTCGACTCGATCGGCTTCCTGCTCGCGATGAGCCAGGAGGCGGCCACGGCCACCGAACGGTACTTCGAGGTGATGGACGAGGAACCGGAGGACGCCGGCGGGAGCGCGCCGGACACCGGCGCCGAGGGGGTGCGCGGACTGCGTTTCGAGGACGTCCGGTTCCGCTATCCCGACGCCCCGCCCGGCTCGCAGCCCCTGCTCGACCACGTCGACCTGCACATCCGCCCCGGCGAGTCCATGGCCCTCGTCGGCGCCACGGGCAGCGGCAAGACGACGCTCACCGCACTGGTCCCCCGGCTGCACGAGGTCACCTCGGGGCGCATCACCCTGGACGGGGTGGACATCACCGCGATGAGCCGGGAGCGGCTTCGCGCCAAGGTCGCCGTCGCCTTCGAGGAACCCACGCTGTTCTCGGCGAGCGTCGGCGAGAACGTGCTCATGGGGGCGGCGGACGGCGCCGGTGAGGCGGACCTCGACCGGGCACTGGCCGTCGCCCAGGCCGACTTCGCGCACGCGCTGCCGCAGGGCACCGCCACCCAGGTGGGCGAGCAGGGTCTGAGCCTGTCCGGCGGCCAGCGCCAGCGCCTCGCACTGGCCCGCGCGGTCGTCGGCCGGCCGGAGTTCCTCGTGCTGGACGACCCGCTCTCCGCCCTTGACGTGCACACGGAGGCGGCCGTGGAGGCCGCGCTGCGCCGGGTCCTCACGGACACCACCGCGCTGATCGTGGCCCACCGCCCGTCCACGGTGCTGCTCGCCGACCGGGTCGCCCTGCTCTCGGGCGGCCGGATCGCCGCTGTGGGCACCCACCACGAACTGCTGCGCACCAACGCCGAGTACGCACACCTGATGTCCGGCGACGACGGTGAACCGGACGCCCCCTTCGACGACGGCGACCACGGCGACCCCGAGGACGAGCGATGACCACCACCACGACCGCCGCCTGCTGGAACAGCAGCAGGAGCGTGGTGAGCACGACCCGGGCCTTCA
>NZ_JAJSZC010000263.1:4716-9863 GCF_036815105.1 Streptomyces sp. IBSBF 3136 | reverse complement strand
GCCCTGGCAGGGGGCCCGGGTCAGGCCGGGGCGTGCAGGTGGACGGGGCCCAGCGGCGCCGCCGTCGACGGGCGGGCCAGAGACGCCGACCAGGGACCGTTCAACTCCAGGTCCTCCACGTGCCAGGTCGTCGTACGCCCTTCGTGGACATGGGTCACGGTCAGCGGGCCCTCCCGTCCGGGACCGACGTCCAGGGTGTTGAGCGGCATGCCCAGCAGACCGAGGCCCACCGCCTTCACCACCGCCTCCTTGCGGGTCCAGGCCCGGTGGAAGAGGGCCGTGCGGGACGGCCCGTCGGGCAGCGACAGGATCCGGTCGGTCTCGTCCGGCGTCAGCACGAGCTGGGCCAGCGCCTCCGACTCCATCGGGCGGTATGCCTCCACGTCGACGCCCACCCAGTCGCCCGCCCGGACCGCCAGCACCCCGCACCCGTCGGTGCGGGAGAGGCTGATGGCCAGCGGTACCGGGGGCCGGACCACGGCGGGCGGCCCGTGGTCCGCGTCGCCGCAGCCGGGGCAGATGCGCCGGCCGAAACGCACGGTGTGGGCCGGTACGCCCAGCAGCCCGGCCACCGCGCGCCGCGCGCCCGCACGGGTGGTCGTGAACGCGGCCGCGTCCCGTGCCGCGTGGAAGCGCCGCATGCGCGCCCGTTCCTGCTCGTCCAGCAGCACGAAGTCCGCCGGATCGGTCGCCTCGCCGAGCGGCCACCACCACACGTGGGTCTCACCGCTTCGCCGCAGCCGCTCCACCACCGCGCGTGCCGTGTCGGGTACGTACACCTCACCGACGTCCGCCGCGTGGTCGATGTGCGCGTCGGCCTGGGCCGGTCGCGTAGCCATCCGTCCTCCTCTCTCCTCGTCACGGCCGGTCTCAGGCCAGTCCGTTGAGGCGCAGGATCAGGTCCTTGACCTCGGTGGCGTGGTAGCGGTCCCGTTCCTGGGCCGGGTCCGAGCACAGCAGCAGCGGCCCGTCCCGGTCGTCGGCGGGCAGCCGTCCGTGGCTGCCCCTGACCAGGCCGGGGTCGAGCGGCACCACGGTCAGCGGTGCGCGCAGCCCGGCCTTCTTGCGCAGCACGGTCCACGCCGCCTTGGCCTTCACCGCCGGGATCGACGGGTCGAAGAACAGCTCGGCGGGGTCGTAGCCCGGCTTGCGGTGGATCTCGACGCCCCGCGCGAAGTCGGGCGCGCGGTCGTCGTCGAGCCAGTAGTAGTAGGTGAACCAGGCGTCCGGCTCCGACACCAGGACCAGTTCGCCCGCGTTGGGGTGGTCGATGCCGTAGGCCGCCTGCTCGGTGCGGTCCCAGATCTCGTCGACGCCCTCCACCGCCTTCAGCACGTCCCGCACCCGCGGGACGTCGGCGGGGTCGGCGACGTACACGTGCGCGGCCTGGTGGTCGGCGACGGCGAACGCCCGGGAGGTGTGCGGGTCGAGGTACTCCATGCCGCGCTGGGTGTACACCTCCAGCAGTCCCGCGCGGCGCAGCGCGCGGTTGACGTCCACGGGCCGGCTCACCTGGGTGATGCCGTACTCGCTGAGCGCCACCACCGTGGTGCCCCGCTCGCGCAGGTCGGCGAGCAGGGGGGCGAGCGCGGCGTCCGTCTCGCGGGCGGCGCGGACCGCCTGCGGGCTGTCGGGGCCGTAGCGCTGGAGGTCGTAGTCCAGGTGCGGCACGTAGACGAAGGTCAGGTCGGGGCGGCGGCGGTCGACGACGTGGCGTGCGGCGCCCGCGATCCACCGGGTGGAGGCGATCGAGGCGGTCGGGCCCCAGTACTGGAACAGCGGGAACTCGCCCTGGGCGGCGGTCAGCTCGTCGCGCAGGCCGGCGGGCACGGTGTAGCAGTCCGGGGCCTTGCGGCCGTCGTAGTGGTAGACCGGCCGCGGGGTGAGGACCGTGTCCACGTCGGCGCCCATCGCCCACCACCAGCACAGGTAGGCGGTGGAGTGGCCCGGGTCGCGGCGGCGGGCCGCCTGCCAGACCTTCTCGCCCCGCACCAGCGCGTTGTGCTGGCGCCACATCATGACCTCGCCGTGGTCGCGGTGGTACCAGCCGTTGGCCACCGCCCCGTGCTCGCTCGGCCGCAGCCCGGTGGTCAGGGTGGCCTGCACGGTGGCGGTGACGGCGGGGAACACCGTGTCCAGCGGGGCGCTGAAGCCCTGCTCGCCGACCGCCCGCACGTGCGGCATGTGCTCCAGCAGCCGCGGGGTGAGGCCGACCGTGCACAGCACCGCCGTGCTCGTCGTCGTACGGCCGCCGCTCATGATGTCTCCTGCCGCAACCCGAGGGTGAGCAACTCGTCGCGCAGCCACGTCAGTTCGGCGGCGAGGCCGTGTGCGAGGGTGTCCTCGCCGCGGTCGGGCAGCACGGACCAGGTGTAGGTCTCGACCTCGATGTGGTCGGTGACCGCCCGCTCCCCCGCCAGCAGGGCCCGCAGGGTGTCGCGGAGCAGGGGCCGGGTGCTCGCCAGCGGCGGGCGCGGGTCCTCGTGCAGGGGCACGTGGTAGTGGATGCGCCAGGGCCGGTTGCCGGGCAGTGCGCCGGAGAGCGCGGGGCCCAGGTCGTCGGTGCCGAGCAGCCGGCCGCCCGAGGACGGCTCGCGGGTCTGGTGCAGGAAGCGGGGTTCGGCGAAGTCCGCGAGCAGTTCCCGTACGGCCGGGTCGGCGGGGTCGGCGACCTCCAGCGCGGTGGCCGCCTGGAGCTTGACGACCGGGACGCCGGCCTCGCGCAGCCGGCCCAGCACCTCGACCGGGTCCTCGTGGGCGACGGCGAGGTGGCAGGCGTCCAGGCACAGGCCGATCCACTCGGAGTCGGTGCCGGCCAGCGCGTCGACGGCCTGGTCGGTGCTCTCCACGACGCAGCCGGGCTCCGGCTCGATCCCGACCCGGATGGTGCGCCCGGTGTCGGCGGCGATCTGCTTCAGCCCTTCGGCGAGCGCGTCCAGCTGGCGGGCGGCCATGGCGCGCTGCGCGGACGTCCACACGGTGCGCCAGGCCAGCGGCAGGGTGGAGATGGACCCGCGGGCCCCTTCCGGCAGCAGCCCGGCCAGCACCCGGGCGAGGTCCAGGGTGTACTCCAGCCGCGCCGGTTCCGACCAGTCGGGGTAGTACACGGCCCGCTTGACGACCCGGGCGTGGAAGCCGCGGTACGGGAAGCCGTTGAGGGTGACCGTCTCCAGGCCGCGCGCGGTCAGTTCGCGCCGCAGCCGGGCCACGGCCGCCGGGTCGGCGGCGAGCCGCCCCGCGGTCTCGGCGGGCAACCACAGGCCGACGCCGATCCGTTCGGCTCCGGCCGCCACCCGCACCGGCTCGGCGTAGGCGGCGAGCTGGCCGATGATGCCGTCGAGCGTCTCGGCGGGGTGCACGTTGGTGCAGTACGCCAGGTGGACGGTGCTGCCGTCCGGGTGCAGCAAACGCATGACCGCTCCTCAGCTCCCGCCGCGGGCGATGGAGTTGCCCGCGAACAGGCCCGCCGCCTGGGTGTCGTTGTAGCCGTCGAGGCCGAGCCGGCCGGACTGGCCGTAGAACCCGACCGGGTTGCGCCACAGCACGCGGTCCACGTCGTCCTCGTCGAACCCGGCGGTGAGCATGGCCTCGGCGGTGGCCCGGGTGAGCAGCGGGTCACTGTGGCCCCAGTCGGCGGCCGAGTTGACCAGTATCCGCTCGGTGCCGTGCCGCTTCAGGATGGCGACCATGCGCTCCGGGGTCATCTTGGTGTCGGGGTAGATGGAGAAGCCCATCCAGCAGCCGCTGCCGGCCACCTCGTCGACGGTGACCTCGTTGAGGTGGTCCAGGACCACGTGCGCGGGGTCGATGCCGGACTCGCGGACGACGTCGAGGGAGCGGCTCGTGCCGCCGGCCTTGTCGCGGTGCGGGGTGTGGACGAGCGCGGGCAGGCCGAACTCGACGGCGAGGGCGAGCTGGGCCGCGAAGGCGTGGTCCTCGGCCTCGGTGACGGTGTCGTAGCCGATCTCGCCGACCGCGACCACGCCGTCCTTGGCCAGGTAGCGCGGCAGCCGGTCCAGGACGGGAGTGCAGCGCGGGTCGTTGGCCTCCTTGGGGTTGAGCCCGATGGTGCAGTAGTGGTGGATGCCGAACTGGGCGGCGCGGTAGGGCTCCCAGCCCAGCAGGGAGTCGAAGTAGTCGGTGAAGCTGGTCGGGGAGGTGCGCGGCTGGCCGAGCCAGAACGCGGGCTCGACCAGGGCACGGACGCCCGCGGCGTGCATCGCCTTGTAGTCGTCCGTCGTACGGGACGTCATGTGGATGTGGGGATCGAAGATGCGCATGGCCGGGGCTTTCCGCTCGGGAGTGGGTTCGGGTTCGGTCAGTGCTCGGGGGTGGCGACCAGCCAGAGGTCGGCGGGCACGGTGCGGGAGGCCGCGCGCCGCTCGGCGGCGAACCCCAGGGCCATGCGGGCCAGTTCGGCGTCGCGGCGGTCGCGCAGACCGGCGACCGTGCGCAGTGGGATGCCGGTGAACAGGCACTTCAGGACGGCCTGGCGCCAGCGGTACTGGTCCAGGTGGGTACGGGCGTAGGGGCCGAGGGCGGCCGCGATGAGCCGGGTGTCGTTGGTGCGCAGGGCGTCGTCGGTGAGCGGCAGGCCGGCGGCGCCGATCGCCAGGAACGGCAGGGCGCGCAGGACGCCGCGGCGTTCGGCCGCGTCGCCGTCCCCGTAGCGGGCCGCCGCCTCCGCCGCCAGTTCCTCGCCCTGGAGCGGGAGTCTGGTGAGCAGCAGGGTGCGGACGCCGTCCTCCACATGCCAGTCGGCCCAGCCCGGCAGGGGGCCACGGCCGTAGTGGCGGCCGGCGGCGGGGAAGCGGGCGTCGAGGGCGGCGGGGCCGTGCGTCTCGACCGCGGCGAGGTCCTGGGCCAGCCGGGTGCGCTGGGGCTCCCCCAGGACGGAGAGGAGGGACTCCTTGAGGGTGCGGGCGGTCAGGGCGTCGTGGACGGTCGCCGGGGCATGGGTGAGCGTGGGCGCGGTCATACGGGGGCTACCTCCTTCGGGATGGGTACGGATCGGTGCGCGGATACCCGGGCGCCGGCCGGAGGCGCGTGTCCGCCGGTGCCGGCCGTCCGGTTCTCGCCGTCGGTCGTCGTGCGGTTCTCGCCGTCGGTCGTCGTGCGGTTCTCGCCGTCGGTCGTCGTGCGGTTCT
>NZ_JAJSZC010000263.1:0-4616 GCF_036815105.1 Streptomyces sp. IBSBF 3136 | reverse complement strand
CGTCATGGGTGACCGCGCGGTTCCCGTCACCGGTGGCCTGTGGCGGGAGCGCGGTGGCCGTGCGGTGCAGGAACTCGATGCTGTGGCGGGCCGTCGCCGTGGCGGCGTGGCTGTGCCGGGGCAGTTCCACCGAGACCAGCCCGGTGTAGCGGGCGTCGCGCAGCGCCCGCAGGACCGGCGGGAAGTCGATCTCGCCCGCGCCGAACGGCAGGTGCTCGTGCACCCCGCGCCGCATGTCCTCGATCTGCACATGGGCCAGCCGGTCGGCGGCCAGCTCCACGCACCGCGCCTCCGGCCACGGCTCCAGGCAGCGGCAGTGCCCGATGTCCAGGGTGAGCCGGAACCGGTCGTGGCCGCCGAGGGAGCGCAGCAGCCTGCGGTACCCGGCGAGGTCCTCGACGAGCATGCCGGGCTCGGGTTCGAAGGCCAGGTCGACGCCGGCCCGTTCGGCCTCGTCGAGCGCCTGCGCACACCCCTGTTCCAGGCGCTGCCACGCCTGTTCCCGGGTGGTGCCGGGGTCGGGCGTGCCGCTCCAGAAGTGCACGGCCTCCGCCTCGAGTTCGGCGCCGGTACGGATGGCGCGGCGCAGCAGGTCGAGGCGTGCGGCCCGGCCTTCCGGCTCGGCGCTGACCAGGGTCGGCCGGTGCTTGCGCAGCGGGTCCAGGAGGTAGCGCGCTCCGGTCTCCACGACCACGGCGAGTCCGGTGCGGCGCAGGTCGCGGGCGACACGGCGGACGCGGGGCGCGAGACCGCGGGCGTAGGGGTCGAGGTGCTGGTGGTCCAGGGTCAGGGCCACCCCGTCGTAGCCGAGCCCGGCGAGGACGGAGAGGGCGTCGGTGAGGCGGTGGTCGGCGAAGCCGTTGGTGCCGTAGCCGAAGCGGAGTCCTGCGGCGGTCATGTCGGGGACACCTTCCTGGCGAGCCGGGCCGCCTGCGGGAGCCCGGCGGCGAGCACCACGGCGAGCCGCGGGGCTCCGGCACGCGCCACGAGGGCCGCCTGGAGGGGCAGCAGCGCGTGGATGCCCGTGCCGACGGCGGTTCTGACCCGGGCCGGGTCCCCCGGGTGGCGCAGGGCGGCCCACTGGGGGCGGGCGCAGGACGTCGCGTAGAGGGCGCAGGCGAGGAGGGGCACGGCGAGGCGGGGGTCCCTCAGGGTGCCGGCCGCGGTGAGCCGGCCGGTCCGGGCCGCGGTCACCACGCCGCTCGCGCCGAGCGCGGTCGCCGCGGTGACGGCGAGGGCGAGCAGCGGCTCGCGGCCGGCCTCGCCGGTCACCTCGTGGCGACTGAGACGTGTCACTCCCCAGGTGTGCAGGCCGGCGGTGGCCGCCGCACCGAGCGCGGGCGCGGCCGGGCCTGCGCCCGTGCCGTGCAGTACGTCGAGGGCGCGGGCCGCCGCCATGGCAATGGGGCCGAGCGGGGTCCGCTTCAGGCCGAGGTCGTACGCCCAGACGGCGGCCGCCAGCGGCAGCGTGCGGCGCAGCAGCACCCGCCGGCCGCCGGCCAGCGCGCCCAGGCCGAGGCCCGCGGCGGTGAGTCCGGCGGCGATGCCGAACGCGGCACCGGCGGGGATCCGCCCTGACGGCACCGGCCGCTCCGGGCGTTCCTCGGCGTCCTCATCGCGGTCCGCCCAGTCGTTGAGCGCCATGCCCGCCCAGTACAGGCTGACGGAGGACGCGGCGAGCAGCAGCGTCCGCCCGGCGGCGGGACGGCCAGCGGCCAGCGCGCCGGCGAGCACGTCGCCGGGCACGGTGAGCGCGGCGGGCGCGCGCACCAGCTCGGCGACGTCCCGGGCCCGGCGGCGCAGGACCACGGAGCGAGGGCGGTATCCGGTGTCGTACGGCCGGTTCCGGCGACCGCCGGTTCCGGCGGAGCTGTCGGGGCGGGGCTCGGAGGCGGGGGCGCCAGGGCCGGCGGAACCGTCGGCGGCGGGAGCGTCGATGCCGGCGGAAGCGTCGGTGGCGGAACCGAAGGCCACCGTGCCGGTACCGGCCGAACCGTCGACGCCGGGCTCGGGGGCGGGCACGCCGGCGTTTCCGGCCGGGGCAGGCGTGGGCCGCGCCGAACCGGTGCCGAACTCGCGGACGGGCTCACCGGCCGGGGGCCGCGCGCCGCAGCGGGCCGCGCGGAACGCGCTGCCGGCCGCACGCGCCGCCTCCCGGCAGGCGAAGGCCGTCTCCCGGGCCGCCCGGGTCAGGGAGCTCAGGCGGCGGCCCGGTTCGCGGGGCGAGGAGGCGGCGGCCGAGGAGACCGCGGCGGAGGCGGGGGAAGCGTCGGCCGTCGAGGAGGCCGAGGCGGAGGTGGCGGAGGCGACCGAAGTGGAGGTGCCGGAGGCGACCCAAGCGGCGGTGGCGGAGGCGACCGAAGTGGAGGTGCCGGAGGCGTCGGCGGCCGAGACGGACCTGGTGGACGTCGTGGAGGCGGCCGAGACGGAGGCGTGCGAGGCGGCGATGGCGGAGGCCTCGGCGGTGGACGGCCGTGGCCGTCCGGTGGCGGTGACCCTGGCCGGGCCGGGCGTCGTCACCGCGCCGGCCGGGGTCCGTCCGAGGGCGGCCGCGGTCGGCGCGCCCGCCGCGGACCGCGCCAGGGGCGTCCGCGGGCTGTTCACCGCGCCCCCTCGGGCAGGGGCGCCCGCTCGGGGGCCGCGGCCCAGGCGACGAGGTGGCCGTGCTGGAGGGTCAGGTTGTGCTCGGTGGAGGCCACCGGGTCCTTGAAGAAGAAGCCGAGGGCGGGCAGCGCGCCGCTCTCGCCGCGGCGCCGGGCCAGGGCGGCGAGCCGGACCAGATCCAGGACCAGGGGCGCGGCCAGTGCCGAGTCGCAGCCCTGCCAGGTGAACTGCAGGGACATGCGCACCCCGAGGAAGCCCTCGAAGGAGATGTGGTCCCAGGCGGTCTTCCACTCGCCCATCTCGGGCACGTTGTCGATGTGCACCTGGCCCTCGACGGCGTGCCCGACGGTCTCCTCCAGGGCGCGCTGCTTGGACTCGGTCTTGCTGCGCGCGGCCGCCGGGTCGGCGAGGGTCGCCCCGTCGCCGCCGCCGAGCAGGTTGGTGCCGGACCAGGAGCGGACGCGCAGCGCGCGCTGCGCGAACATCGGCGCGAGGGCGCTCTTGACCAGCGTCTCGCCGGTCTTGCCGTCACGTCCCGCGTGCGGCACCCCGCGCAGCCTGGCCAGTTCCTCCAGGGCGGGCAGCGCGGCACCGGCGGACGGGGTGAAGTTGACGTAGGCGCAGCCGGCGTGGAAGGCGGCGTACGCGTACAGGGAGCTGGGCGGCAGCAGGATGGTGCTGGTCGCCAGCGCCTTGTCGAGGTCGGCGAGGTCGAGGAAGGCGGGGTCGGGCTCGGGCAGCGCCTCGGTGGAGGAGACGTTGACGACGACGACCTGCTCCAGGCCGTGCCGGGTCCGGAAGTCGGCGATGTCGGCGGCGAGCCGGCGGGCGGTCGTGTACTGCGGTTCGCCGGGGCGCGGCGAGCCGTCGCGGATCTCCCGGTCCGCCGCCTCCAGGGCGGGTCGTACGGCGGCGACGACGCGGGCGGGGAGCACGCCCGCGTCGGCCAGGTGGCCGGCCCTCGCCGGCAGCGGCACGCCGACGATGTCGTGGCCGCCGAACACGAGGTCGGCGAGGGCCGGCAGGGATGCGCCACGGAAGACGGGGGATTCGGTGACGCATCCGGTCGCGGGGGTCAGATCAGCGGCGATCGCGGCCGTGCCGGCGACCACGGTGGTCGCGACCGAGCCACGGGCGCCGACCAGCCAGACGCCGACGCGGGGGGAGGTTCCGGTGGTGCGGTCAGTGTCCTGCATGGTGATCCAGCCTCCAGCTGGTGGTGCCGTACGGGGTCGAGGGCTACTTGCCGAGGTCGGCCGGGAACGGGGAGACGTCGAACGCCGCGTCCAGCTGGTCGCGGTCGCGGCGCAGCCACTTGGCGGTGATGTGCCGGACGGTGTGCCCGGGCAGCCGCGGGTTGTGGTCGAGGTCGGTGATCGGCTGGGCCAGCGACTGCAGCTCCCAGGCGACGCCCGCGAGCCGGTTGACGTGGGTCCACCAGCGGGGCTCGATGCCGAGCAGCACGAAGCCGGCGAGGAAGGGGTGCCAGCGGTGGTAGGCGTGCGTGGGCTCCGGCGGCGTGTAGTTCATCATGTGGACCTTCTGGCCGTCCGGGCGGCGCGGGTCGAACAGGACGCCCTGGCCGAACTCCTGGAAGGCGAAGACGAGTCCGTGCGGGTCGCGGCCGTAGTACTGGTCGTAGACGGCACGCTGGTTGCGCGAGAGGACCTCGAAGGCGTCCTTGTTGGGCTGGATCAGCTCCAGGAAGCTGCGCGGGTAGCGGCCGCCCTGGCGGGTGGCGGCCCAGGCGTCGTAGGTCTTGGTGAAGCCGCCGAACGGGGTGGTGATGGCGGCGACGGCGTCCTTCATCTCCTGCGAGGGGGTGTAGTAGGACATCTCGTCGTACTGGTACCAGAACTCGTTGGCCCAGCGGTCGCCGACCATACCCGGCACGTCCGGCAGGGAGGGGTGGGGGGGGGCGGGGCGCGGGGGGGGCGGGGGGGGGGGGGTTGGGGGGGTGGGGGGGGGCGGGGGGGGTCTGGTGGTTCGTGTACCCCGTCGCCCTGTCGCCG
>NZ_JAJSZC010000262.1:0-15146 GCF_036815105.1 Streptomyces sp. IBSBF 3136 | reverse complement strand
GGCGTACCGGCCGCGGCCCGTACGCCACCCGCTCGCACGCCCATGGACACCGACCACGGGGGGACCCACCCATGTCCGACAGCGCCCGCGACGGGCTCGCCGACGCCCGCCTCTACCTCTGCACCGACGCCCGGGAGCGACAGGGCGACCTCGCCGACTTTCTGGACGCGGTCCTGGCCGGGGGTGTCGACATCGTGCAGCTGCGCGACAAGGGCATGGAGGCGGGGCGGGAGCTGGAGCACCTGGAGGTGTTCGCCGACGCCTGCGCCCGGCACGGCAGGCTGCTCGCGGTCAACGACCGTGCCGACGTCGCCCACGCCGCCGGCGCGGACGTGCTCCACCTGGGCCAGGGCGACCTCCCGGTCCCCGCGGCCCGCGCGATCCTCGGCCCCGACGTCCTGATCGGCCGCTCCACGCACGCCGAGTCGGAGGCCGCCGCGGCCGCCGTCCAGGAGGGCGTGGACTACTTCTGCACCGGGCCGTGCTGGCCCACCCCCACCAAGCCGGGCCGGCACGCCCCGGGCCTGGACCTGGTCAGGTACACCGCCGCCCTGGGCACCGACCGCCCCTGGTTCGCCATCGGCGGCATCGACCTCGGCAACCTGGACGAGGTGCTGGACGCGGGCGCCCGGCGGGTGGTCGTGGTCCGCGCCATCACCGAGGCCGACGATCCGGGAGCCGCGGCGGCGGAGTTCGCGAAGCGGCTGAGGCAGGTCTCCTGACCGCCGCCCGCCGGGGCGCTGTCCACGTTTTTGTCCAAGGGGTGGACAGGGAACCGACAATCCGGGCAAATTCCCCGCATTCGGTTGGGGTGCCGCCCACCCCTGGCTAACCTGCGGGTATGGCCCTCGGAACCGCATCCACCAGGACTGATCGCGCACGCACCGTGCGTGACATCCTCGCCACCGGCAAGAAGACCTACTCGTTCGAGTTCTACGCGCCGAAGACCCCCAAGGGCGAGAAGAGCCTGTGGAACGCGCTCCGCCGGGTCGAGGCGGTGGCGCCCGACTTCGTCTCCGTGACCTACGGTGCCGGCGGGTCCACCCGCGCCACCACGGTCAAGGAGACCCAGCAGATCGTCGTGGACACCACGCTCACGCCGGTCGCCCACCTCACCGCCGTGGACCACTCCGTCGCCGAGCTGCGCAACATCATCGGCCAGTACGCGGACGCGGGCATCCGCAACATGCTGGCCGTGCGCGGCGACCCGCCCGGCGACCCGATGGGCGAGTGGGTGCCGCACCCGCGGGGCCTGACGTACGCGGCCGAACTCGTCCGGCTCATCAAGGAGTCGGGCGACTTCTGCGTGGGGGTCGCCGCCTTCCCGGAGATGCACCCGCGGTCCGCCGACCCGGACACCGACGTCGCCCACTTCGTCGACAAGTGCCGTGCGGGTGCCGACTACGCCATCACACAGATGTTCTTCCAGCCGGAGTCGTATCTGCGGCTGCGCGACCGGGTGGCGGCGGCCGGCTGCGAGACCCCCGTGATCCCCGAGGTCCTGCCGGTCACCAGCGTGAAGATGCTGGAGCGGCTGCCCAAGCTCAGCAACGCGCACTTCCCGGACGCCCTGAAAGAGCGGATCCTCACAGCGAAGGACGACGCGGCGGCGGTACGCTCCATCGGTATCGAGTTCGCCACGGAGTTCTGCGCCCGGCTGCTGGCCGAGGGAGTGCCCGGACTGCACTTCATCACGCTCAACAACTCCACGGCGACCCTGGAAATCTACGAGAACCTGGGCCTGCACCACCCCCCGCAGGCCTAGACCGGCCGCACCGCGGTACGACACACTGCGTAGCGGTCACTGGGAGAGGGGCGTACATGGGCTGGACGGTCCTCTACATCGCGTTCGGCGTCGTCGCACTGTGGTTGCTGGGCGAGGTGCTGCTGCAGTACAAGGCGAGGCTGCGCTGGCGGCTGCTCGCCTTCGCGGGCTTCCTCGGCGTCGTCGTCGGCGTGCTGATGCCGTCGGTCCTCGTCATCGGCGCCGGTGCCATCGCGTTCGCGATCGGCCAGACCTACGTCACGCTGTCCTTCCGCCGCGGCTTCGCCTCCGGCTGGGCGGTCAAGCGTCCCGACGCCGAGGCCGAGGTCACCGGCAGCAAGCGCCGGCGCGGCAGGGGCGACCGCCACGAACCGGCCCTCGAGGTCTCCGGCCTGGAGGCCGGCGAGGCCGGGGACGACCGGGACGCCGACCACGGTCAGGACCACCTTGCCTACGCCGACGACGACCGCGACGACGTCTTCACCCCGGCCCGCTCGCCCGGGCAGACGGCCGCCGAGAGCAACGCCGTCTACGCGCCGCAGCCGATGCCCGACGACACCGGCTCCTACGGCGTCTACGGCGACACCGCCTACGCGGGCGCCGCCCAGCAGCAGACCGCCGACCAGAACTACGCCTACGACTACTCGGGCTACGCCCAGCAGGGCTACGGCTACGACAACGGTCAGCAGGGGTACGCCAACTACTCCGACCCCTACATCGGCACCCAGTCCTACGGCGGCGCCTCGTACGGCACCGGCTACGAGCAGCAGTACGGCCAGCAGGGCTACGGCCAGGACGCCTACGCCACCGGCGGCTACGGCGAGACCCCGGCCGGCGGGGTCTGGGTCCCGCAGCAGCGCAGCGACGAGACCTACGGCGGCGAACTCCCGCAGGAGCAGCCGTACCCCTACCAGGGCAACGAGCAGCGCCCGGGCGCCGGGTACGACGAGCAGTACCGCTTCTGACCCGCACCCGGGGTCCGCTGCCGCTCGTTGATCACTGCGAGCCCCGGAACCCCGGTCCCTCCACGATCAGACCCGCCACCAGCGCGCCGGACATCCCGGCGTGCGGGAGCCCGCCGCCCGGGTGCGACCAGCCGCCGGCCGTGAACAGACCGGGCAGCCCGGTGCCGTTGCCCGGGTGCAGCAGACGGCCGCCGGCGGCCGCGAGCGCCGGGGCGGGCAGCGCCCCGCCCGCCGCGCCCGTGACCTCCTCGACGGAGGCCGGCGTGCGCACCTCCGTCCACAGCACGCGGTCCCGCAGCCCGGGGACGGCGCGCTCGGCCGTCGTGATCATGTCCTGTGCGTACCGGTCGACGACCCCACCGCCGGCCCCGCCCTCCTCCCCGAGCCCCGCGGGGACCGTCGAGGTGAGGACGACCGCCTCGTGGGAGGCGTCCGGGACCAGCGCCGGATCGCCGGGCCGCAGCACGGTGACGGTGGGGCGGGCCGTGCGCGCCGCCGTTCCCTCCGGGCCGCCGAAGACCAGGTCCAGCTCGGCCTGGCGGTCCTCCGCGTGGACCACGGTCCGGTGGGCCGTGCCCGGGGGCCGCTCGCCGCGCAGGGCCAGCAGCACCGTCAGCCGGCTCGGCGTGCCGCCCTGCGGCGCGACCTCGCCGTCGCCGCGCACCGCCGCTCCCGTGACCAGCCGGCCGAGGACGTCCGGCGCGACACCGGCCACCACGAAGTCCGCCTCGGCCACCGTGCCGTCGGCCAGCCGCACGCCCGCCGCGCGGCCGTCCCCGGCCAGGACCTCGGTCACCTCGGAGCCGAAGGAGAACTCCACCCGCCGCCGCACACATCGCTCGTACACCGCGCGGGCCAGCTCCCGGACGCCACCGCGCACGTACCAGGTGCCGAAGGCGTGCTCCATGTACGGCAGCACGGCCGCGCTCGCCGGAGCGGTGCGGGGATCGAGGCCGTACGCCAGCGCGTGGCTCTCCAGGAGGGCGGCCAGCCGGTCGTCGCGCAGCTCCCAGGCACCGATCTCGGCGAGCGTGCCCGCCCGCCGGGTGCGCAGCAGCCGCTTGTGCGGCACGGCCGGATACGGCTCCCGCTCGGCCAGCACCCGCCAGTTCGGCCACAGGGGCTCCTCCAGCAGCGGCCGCCGGGTGCGGTCCCAGGCCTCCCGGGCCCGCACCAGGAAGTCGCCCCAGCGCTGACCCGCCCCCGCCCCCAGCGCCTCGTCGAGGGCCGCGACCACGCCCGCGCGGGAGGCGTTCGGCAGCGGCACCCCGGTGCCGTCGGCGAAGACGTGCCGCGCGGTCGGGTCGACCTGGACCAGCTCGACCAGGTCCTCCAGGGACTCCTTGCCGGTCTTGACGAACAGGTCGCGGTAGACGGCGGGCAGGGTGAGCAGCCCGGGGCCGGTGTCGAAGGCGAACCCGTCCCGCTCGAAGCGGCGCACCGCGCCGCCGTACGTCTGCGTACGCTCGTACACCGCCACCCGGTGGCCCGCGACGGCCAGCCGGGCAGCGGCCGCCATCGCGCCCATCCCGGCGCCGATCACCGCAATCCGTGCCATGACCGCGACTTTATCGACCGCCACCGACAGTCCCGTCCGCGGGCGGCCACGGCGTGATCAGCCCGGCGGTCCGGACACCGGCGGCCCGGGCAGCGGCGTGGCCGCCCGCCGCTCCTGCCGCCGCAGGGCCCGGCGCCGCAGGAAGCGCCGGATCCGGGAGACGAGGAACACCAGCACCACCAGACCGGAGACCAGCAGCACGCCCGCGACGCAGGCCGCCGCCACCGGATGGAAGAGCGCGAACGAGACGATCCCGGCCACGCCGAGATCCTCGGCGAGACTCAGGGCGATGTTGCTGAACGGCTCCGGCGAGGTGTTGACCGCCATCCGTGTCCCGGCCTTGACGCCATGGCTGGCCAGCGCGGTCGAACCGCCGATCAGCGCGGCCGCCGCGTCGGGCAGCGAGCCGCTGTGCCCGGCGAGCAGCGCTCCGACCCAGGCGCCCGCGACCGGCCGGACGACCGTGTGCACGGCGTCCCACACCGAGTCGACGTACGGAATCTTGTCGGCGACCGCCTCGCAGAGGAACAGCACGCCGGCCACGATCAGGACCTCGGGCCGCTGCAACGTCTGCGGGACGTCGTCGCTCACGCCCGCCGCGCCCAGGAGGCCGAGCAGCAGCACCACCGCGTAGGCGTTGACGCCGCTGGCCCAGCCGCTGGTGAAGACGAGGGGGAGTACCGACACGGGAGCGATGGTATCGAGGCGGCGGGCCGGCGTCGTGGGCCCGTGCGCGCGGAGGTGAGTACGGGTACTCAGACGCCCGGATGAGTACGCGCGCGGATGGGCCGGGGCCCGGGCGCACGGGAGAGTGGAGGCACGGCAGGGAGCGCGGCCCGGCACCGCCGACACGGGGCGGCGGAACGGAGCCCGCGCCCTCGCCGCTCCTTCCGCCGATCCGTCGGCGGAAGCGAGACCGGGGGACCCGCGGCGGACCACCACGGGGGAACGGGGTGCACGCGGGGGGGGGGGGGGGGGGGGGGGGGGGGGGCCCCCCCCCCCCCCCCCCCCCCCCCCCCCCCCCCCCCCCCCCCCCCCCGCGCCCGGCCCGTGCTCCGGCGCGCGCTCCGCGCTCAGCGCCTCCCGCTCACCGCCTCCCGCTCACCCGTCCCTGGAGCAGCCGGGACAGCGCGGCGTGGACGTCGTCCAGGGAGCGCTCCGGCTGGAAGGACTTCCAGTCCAGCGCGGCCACCAGGACCATGCCGACCAGCGCGGCCGCGGTGAGCTGGACGTCGATCTCCCCGCTGAACTCCCCGGCCGCCACACCGTCGCGCAGCACCCCCTCCACGACGGCCACGGCCTCCTGCCGCACCACCATCAGCGTGGACTGCCAGGCGCGGTTGGTGCGCCACAGCTCGGCCACGTAGAGCTGGGTGAAGGCCGGGTAGCGGTCGATGAAGACCAGGCCCGCGCGGACCATCGCGTCCAGCGCGTCCACCTTGTCGCCGCCCTCGGCCGCGGTCCGCTCGGCCGCCTCCCGCAGGGAGGCGGTGAGCAGGCCCACGCCGTGCCGCAGCAGCTCCTCGAAGAGGACCGACTTGCTCGCGAAGTTGTAGTAGACCGTGCCCTTCGCGACCCCGGCCCGCTCGGCGATCTCGTCCACCGTGGTGGCGGAGAAACCCTGCTCGGCGATGAGCGTGACGGCCGCCTCGTAGAGCTTCTGCCGGGTCGCCTCGCGGCGCGTGCCGCCGCCGGTCGTGGCGCTGCTGCTTTCCATGGCCCCGATTGTCACAGGTACGCGCGCGTGCCGGGACTTCCCCCTGATCACAGGCTCAGCTCCGGGTGCAGCCGGTCCAGCGTCCACACCTGGCGGCGCCGGGCCGCGAGCGCGGTCAGGGCGAGGGCGCCCGCGGTGAACGCGGTCAGCACGGCGCACGCCTGCCACACCGGGCCGAGCCCGCCGCCCGTGATCAGCCGGCGCAGGGCCGCCACGATGTAGCTCATCGGCAGGAACGGGTGGACGGCGTTGAAGAACCCGGGGCTGGTCTGCACCGGGTAGGTGCCGCCCGCCGAGGTCAGCTGGAGCATCAGCAGGGCCAGGACGAGGATCCGGCCGGCCGAGCCGAAACGTGCGTTCAGCCACTGCACGAGCGCCGCGAAGCAGGCCGCCACGAGGAACAGGAAGCCGACCGTCCCGGCCGCCCGCACCATCCGCAGCCCGATCGCCCAGTGCAGCACGGACATCAGGGCGGCCGTCTGCAGCACGCCCACCGCGACCACCGGCAGCCAGCCGGCCAGCGCGATCCGCCAGGCCGGCGAACCCGCAGCGAGCGCACGCCGGTTGAGCGGCGTCATCAGCATGTAGGCCACCATCGCGCCCACCCACAGGGACAGCGGGATGAAGTACGGGGCGAAGCCGGTGCCGTAGTTGCCGGCCTTGTGCAGGTCGTGCGAGGCGAGCTGGACCGGGTCGGCCATCACGCCGGTGCGCTTGTCGCGGTCCTGCCGGTCGTAGTCGGGGATCTTCTTCGCCCCGTCGTGCAGACCGCCGGAGAGCTTCCCGGAGCCGTCGACGAGCTTGTACATGCCGCCGTTCAGCGTCTGCGCGCCGGCGGCGGCCGTGCCGATGCCCTGGTCCAGCTTGTCCGCGCCCGTCTCGGCGGTGCCGAGCCCGGCGTGCAGTTTCTTGGCGCCCGCGGCGACCCGGGCGGCGCCGTCGTTCAGCTTGTTGATCCGGCGGACGGCGTCGTCCACGTCCTCGTAGAGGTGCGGTGCGCGGGCGGCCAGGGCCCGGGCCTGCTTCTGGAGCGTGCCGAGGTTGGCCCGCATCGTGCTCAGGTCGCCGTCCTGGTCGGCGATCACGGTGTTGAGGTCGTCGGCGACCTCGGCGACGTCGGCGGCCGCCTGCCTGGCCTTCTTCAGGTCGGGGCAGGCGGGGTCCGGGACGACGGCGGTCTCGCAGCGCGCCTTGTAGACCTCGTCCAGGGCGGCCGAGGCGGCGTGGGCGGTCTTCGCCGCGCCCGGGGCGAGCTTCACCAGGACGGCCAGGTTGTGGCGCACCGCGTCGGCCGAGTCGGCGACCAGCCGTGCGGTGTCCCCGATGGTCTTCTCGTTGCCCTTGAGGAACGGGCCGGCCTTGGCGTAGACGCCGTTGACGTTGTCGGCGAGGGCCTGCGTGCCGTCGGCGACCCGTTGTGAGCCGTTCTCCAGGTCGCCCGCGCCCTTGGTGAGCTTCGTCAGGCCCGTGGAGAGCTTCCCGCTGCCGTTCTTGGCGTCCTTCAGGCCGTCGGCGAGGTCCTTGGAACCCTTCTCCGCCTTTCCGAGGCCGCCGTTGAGCCGGTCGGCGCCCTCGGCGGCCGTCACGGTCTTGTCGTGGATGGAGGAGAAGGAGATGAAGATGCGGTCCAGGAAGGTGCGGGACGCCTTGGTGGACGCGGCCGAGCGGACCTCGCTGAACACCGACCGGGAGATCTGCCCGGCGATGTAGTTGTTCGCGTCGTTGGTCCGCACCCGCAGGGCGCCCGGCCGGGGTGAGTCGCCCGAGCTGGAGGCGATCCGCCGGCTGAAGTCGGACGGCATCGTCAGGGACAGGTAGTAGGTGCCGTCTTCGACCCCGCGCCGGGCCTCGGCGTCGCTCACCCGGTGCCACTCGAAGGTCCGGCTCCCGCGCAGCCCGTCCACGAGGTCGTCGCCGGCCGTGATCCTCTTCCCGCCCGCCGTGGCGCCCTGGTCGTCGTTCACCAGGGCCACCGGGATGCGGTCCAGACGGCCGTAGGGGTCCCAGAAGGACCACAGGTACAGGGCGCCGTAGAGCAGCGGCAGCACGAGCAGCGCGACCAGGGCGGCGCGCGGCAGCTTCCCCCGCCCGAAGCGCCTCAGCTCAAGCGCGGCGAGCCTCGGCGAGCGCATCGGCTTCCTCCTTCACGTCGTCCTCGGGGCCGTCCTCCGGGCTGTCCTTGGCGTCGCTCTCGTCGTCACCCGGGTCCCCGTGCTCGTCACGCGGGCCGGCGCCGGGGCCGTCGGCCGCCGTTGCGTCGGCGGCCAGGGTGGACACGCGGACGCAGTCCTCGGGTGCGGTGCGGCACACGGCCACGACCGTCGTCCCCGCGCGCGTGAGGGAGCGCAACAGCTCCCAGACCTCGGCGCGTTCGCCGTCCGACAGCTTCATGTCGACGTCGTCGACGGCGAGCAGCCGGGGCGCGCCGAGCAGGGCCAGCGCGAGGGACAGGCGCAGCTCCTGCGGGCGCTCCAGGTCGCGTACGGCCGTCCGGGATCCCTTGGGCAGCGTCTCCAGGTCGAGTCCGGCGGCGGCCAGGGCCGCGTCGACGCGCAGCCGGGCCTCGTGCGTGCGCTGTGCCCGCGGCCGCGTCAGCTCGCGCAGGGAGTCGCCGAACCTGCGTTGCAGCAGGGCGCGCTCGCGCAGGTGCTCCCCGACGGTCAGGGCCGGTTCGAGGTCGGTGACCCCGGTTACGTTGGCCACGGCGCCGATCCGGCGCACGGCCGCCATGTGCCGGGGAAGTTTGAAGTCGCCCACGGTGGCGACTCCTTCGGTGGGCTTCATCCGTCCGGTGAGCGAGAGCAGCAGACACGTACGGCCGGAGCCGGACGGTCCCTCGATGGCGATCAGCGAGCCGGGCTCCGCCGCCAGGGTGATGCCGCGGAAGGCCCACCCCCGCGGCCCCTTGAGCCCGAGCTCCTCGGCTGTGACGTGCACGCCGTCCACAAGCCCCCCTGCGCGCTAGACAATTTTTGAACTGACTGGTCAGTTCAAAAATACGCCCGAACCTGCGACCGAGGCAAAGGCGCAGGTCAGAACGGATTGTCAGTGCCATACCTCACGATGGGCACATACGGCACCCGTGCCGTCACCCAGACGACAGGAGGTTCGTCATGGCCAACTCGTCCGCAGCCGCCGCCCACCGGCGCCGCGCCACCGGCCCTGCACCCTCACTGACCGGACCGGCGAGCGACGTGCACCCCGTGCTCCGCCGGGCCACGGCCCCGCCCGCCGCCCTCGACCTGCTCGCCCAGGCCCGCGCCGGACTCGAGGAGACCGACCGCCTGGAAACGCCCAACGAGCGGTACGCCACGGCCCACCTGGCCGCCCTGCGCACCGCCGCCGCCGTGCTCGCCGCGCGCGGCCGCCCCGAGACGTCCCCGCGCCGCCGGGCCCGGATCCGCAGCGCCTGGGAGGTGCTGCCCGAGATCGCCCCCGAACTGACCGAGTGGAGCGCCCTCTTCGCCTCCGGCGCCGCCCGCCGGGCCCGCGCCGAGGCGGGCATCCAGGGAGCGGCCGGACAGCGCGACGCCGACGACCTGATACGCGACGTGGCGATGTTCCTCCGCATCGTCGAGCGGATGCTGGTGCTCCAGCCCGTCCTGCCCCAGCCCCGCCAGGACGCCGGGGAGCCACCCGGGCCGCCGGCCCGCGGCGACCTGCCGGACGCGGGCTGACCTCCGATGTCCGCCGTACGAGACGGAGACGGCCGCCCGCCCCGCGATGACCGGCCACGGCGGCGGAGGCAATAGGGTGGAGAGCGCCTGAAGTCTTCCCTCCACCCGCGACCGGGCCGGGGAGGCACCCCGTTCGCGCCGCCGGGCAACAGGCGGTGCCGCGCCGAGGAGTCAACTGACGTGTCGGACCCGATGCGCCCCCGCGCCTCTCTCCGTACCGCCGTGGTCTGGGAGGTCCTCCAGGACGCCCTCGACCGCCGGGTCAAGGCCACGGGACGGGACGCGCTGGACGTGCTCGACACCGGAGGCGGCAGCGGCAACTTCGCCGTGCCCGTCGCCCGCCTCGGCCACCGCGTCACCGTCGTCGACCCCAGCCCGAACGCCCTGTTCGCGCTGGAGCGCCGCGCCGCCGAGGCCGGCGTCGCCGACCGGGTCAAGGGCGTCCAGGGTGACGTCCACGGCCTGTTCGACGTCGTCGAGCGCGGCGGCTACGACACGGTCCTGTGCCACGGCGTCCTCGAGTACGTGGACGACCCGGCCGAGGGCGTCCGCAACGCGGTGGCCGCGCTGCGCTCCGAGGGCGTCCTCAGCCTGCTCGCCGCCGGTCTCGGCGGTGCCGTCCTCGCCCGCGCCCTCGCCGGCCACTTCAAGGAGGCCAAGCAGGCCCTGGAGGACCCGGAGGGCCGCTGGGGCGCCGGCGACCCGATGCCGCGCCGCTTCACCGCCGAGCAACTCACCGCGCTGGTGGAGAGCGCCGGCCTCCGCGTCGGTGCCGTGCACGGCGTACGGGTCTTCGCCGACCTGGTGCCCGGCGTCCTGGTCGACACCGAGCCCGGTGCCCTCGACGCGCTGCTGAGGCTGGAGGCCGCCGCGGCCGAGCTGTCCGCCTTCCACTCGGTGGCCACCCAGCTCCACGTGCTCGGCGAGACACGAGGGACCGCGGAGGCCTGAGCGCACGGCGGGACCGGTCGCTGATCAGGGGCTCGATGGCACATGGAGTACGCCACAAGCCCCCCGATCGAGCGGTTTGCGCCGTATGATCGAGGCACGTCGTCCGGCATGACGGGTCGGCCGCCGGGGAATGGAAGCCTCAGCGAGCCGGGACGCTCATGGCGGATTTCGGTTGGCCTGTTGGCGTAGAGGGGCGGGTTTCACGGGGGCGATTCCCTGCCTATCCTGAAGGGACCCCCCGGGTCGCCCCGGCGACCGCACGATGAGGAGGACTCCGTGCCGCTCTCGGAGCACGAGCAGCGCATGCTCGAGCAGATGGAGCGAGCGCTGTACGCCGAAGATCCCAAGTTCGCGTCGGCGCTTGAGGGAAGTGGGCTGCGGACGTACACCCGGCGGCGGGTCTACCAGGCGGTCGCGGGCTTCCTCGTGGGTATCGCGCTCCTCATGGCCGGAATGGTCGCCAAGCAGATCTGGGTCAGTGTGGTGGGTTTCCTCGTCATGCTGGGCTGCGCCGTCCTCGCCGTCACGGGCTGGCGCAAGGCCCCCAAGCCCGGTGAACAGCCCGCGGGCACCGCGCGCCGCCAGGTCCGACCCAAGCGCTCCATGATGGACCGGATCGAACAGCGCTGGCAGCGCCGCCGGGACGAGCAGCAGGGCCACTGACGCCACAGGCCACCGCCGCCCGCAGGCGGACCACAGGACATCCGTGAAGGGGTGACCACCATCAGGTGGTCACCCCTTCACGTGTCTGTGCCGGTGCCTGTGCGGGGGCCCGGAGACGCCTCCGGGGCCGCCCTCCTCAGCCTCGCTGCCCCGACGGCCTGCGCAGCGTCGGCCGGGCCGCCACCACACGCGCCCTGACCGCCGCCCACCGGGCCGCCAGCGCCCAGAGAACCCGCGCCGCGGAGCGCGGCGCGAACAGCGCCCGCAGCCGGGTGAGCCGGTCCACCGTGCCGTTCAGCGCGGCGACCACCCGGCGCACGTCCTCGGCCAGGCCCGCCACCGGGCGCGGCCGGGGCGCGTACAGCACCTGCTCCAGCGCGTCCGCCACCCGGTGCACCGCGGCCGAGGCCACCGGGTCGAGGTGCCCCAGACGGACGATCCGCGCGGCCGCCTTGCGCGGGGTCTGCGACTCGTCCGGCGGGATGCCGAGGTCCCAGGCACTGTCCGTCAGTTCCTGCCAGGCGGCCAGCGTGTGCGCCGCCGCCCCCTCCTCGGTACGGGCGTGCGCGCCGAGCCGCACCGACCGCAGCCGCCTGCGCCACAGCATCGGCGCCAGCGGGACCGCCGACGCGGCCAGCACGGCCAGCACGATCAGCCCGAGCCCCAGCAGATGCCACGTGCCTCCGCCACCGCTGTGCGCCGCTGCCGCGGCGGACGGGCTGTCGCACGCCTCCAGCTTGCGCAATTGCGCGCTGCAGCCCTCGCTCGCCGAGGCCGACGCCGAGGGCGCCGGGGAGGCGTTCCTGGACGGCAGTGCCTCGTCCGGCCGGGAGGTGCCCGGGGTGTCCGACTGGGTGTACGACGGCACGGTGCCCCGGGTGGGGGTCGGCTCGAAGCGGGTCCAGCCCACGCCCTCGAAGTACAGCTCGGGCCAGGCGTGCGCGTCCTTCAGGGACACCGAGACCGAGCCGTCCGCCTGCGGGGTGCCGGGCGCGAAGCCCACCGCCACCCGGGCCGGGATGCCGAGCGTGCGGGCCATCGCCGCCATCGCGAAGGAGAAGTGGACGCAGAAGCCCTGCTTCTTGTCCAGGAAGTTCGCGATCGCGTCCGGGCCCCGGCCGACCTCCACCTCGGTGTCGTACTGGAAGCCGCCGTCGACCGCGAAGTAGTCCTGGAGCTTGACCGCCTCCTCGTAGTGGCTCGCCGCGCCCGCGGTGACCTCCTCGGCGGTCCTGGCCACCACCTTCGGCAGCCTGGACGGCACCTTGGTGTACTCGCGCTTCACGACGGCGGGCGGCTGCGGAGCGGCGGCCAGCTGCTCCGCGGTCGGCTGCACGTGCAGGCTCCTGACCTGGTAGGTCTCGCCGCGCGTGTTCTGCCCGTGGTCACCCACCAGGGTCATGCCGACCGGCTCGTACCGCCAGTTGCCGCTGATCCGCACACTGCTCGGCGGGTACGGCATCGGCAGCCAGTCCTGCGCGTACCAATCCGCCGCCGTCACCGTGGTGCGCACCGTGGTGCGCTTGACGTCCGGGCCCAGACCGGCGGGCGTCGGGAAGACGTCCGGCACGTCGACGATGTGCCGTTGGGACGGCTTCCAGGTGGTGCCGTCGAAGTCGTCCAGGGACACGATGCGCAGGTACATGTCCGACAGATCGCCGGAGCTCGTCCTCAGCGACAGCACCTGGCGGTCGTTCTCCACGTTCAGGCTGTCGCGCAGCGACACCAGCGGGTTGACCGCGGAGATCGTGCCGCCGTTCCCGTGGCCCGCTCCCACGCCCGCCCCGGTGCCCTCCAGCAGACCGCCCTGCATCGCGGGCAGCGCCAGCGGCACCACCAGGGCGACGCCGAGGGCGACCGCGCCGATCCGCCGACCGGTGCGCACCGGGGCCACCGCGCCGCCGTCCGGCTCGCCCGGAGCGCGGGCCGGACCGCCGAAGACGCGGCCCCACTGGGCCAGCCGGTCCCGGCCCTCGGCGAGCAGCAGCATCAGATAGCCGGCCGCCGCGATCAGGAACCACAGCCAGCCGGCGCCGTCGGACAGCCCGGCGGCCACCGAGTACAGCGCGAGCAGCGGCAGTCCGGCCGGGGCCGCGCTGCGGAACGTCACCGCGAGCGTGTCCACCAGCAGGCCGATCACCAGGACACCGCCGACCAGCATCAGCTTGATGCCGTCGGTGAGCGGTGCCGGGATCGCGTACCGGCCGACGTCGTCCGAGCCCTGCTGGAGCAGGTCCACGAAGTGCCCGACGGTACCCGGACCGGGGAGGACCCCGAGGACCGCCTGCTGCCGGGCGAAGACCAGGGTCAGCAGCATCAGCGTGACCACGACCTGCGCCGCCACCGTCAGCGGCCGGGCCAGCGGCACCCGCCGGGCCGCCGCCCCGACGCCGGTCTGCACCGCGACCAGCAGGATCGCCTGGAACAGCCAGGTCGGCTGGTCGACCAGGGGCAGCAGCGCGCACGAGGCCATCAGCGTGGCCGCCGCCGCGCACAGGGCCAGTCGAGCCCGCCCGCTCACAGCAGTGCCTCCCCGCTCACGGCGGTCAGCCCGGCGCGTTCCCGGTCCGCCTGCCGCCACAGATCGTTCAGCGAGGCGCCGCGCGGCACCACCAGCGCCGTCCAGCCCGCCTCGCGCAGCATGCGCAGCCGCTCCGCCTGCGGGTCGACCGGCCCCGGCACGTCGGTCGTCTCCCGCGCCCAGATGCCGGGGTCCAGCACGAAGGCGACGGCGGCGGCGCTGCGCTGGCGCATCCGGGCGACCACCGCGGCCTGCTCCTCGTCCAGATCCCCCAGGAAGGCGACCAGCAGCCCCTCGTTCCCGCCGCGCAGCAGGTCGTACGCCCGGGACAGGTTGGTGCCGTCGGAGTGGTCGATCACCGCCAGGGTGTCCATCATCAGCCCGGCCGCGTCCGCCGACTCCTGGCCGGAGCCCGCGAACCCGTCGGCGCCCTCCCCGGGCACCGAGCTGCCGTCGTCCGTCAGCAGCCGCACCGTGAAGCCCCGCTCCAGCATGTGCACCAGGACCGACGCGGTGCCCGACACGGCCCACTCGAAGGCCGAGTCCGGGCCCGCGCCCTCGTAGCCGATGGCCCGGGTGTCCAGCAGGACCGTGCAGCGCGAGCGCCGGGGCTGCTCCTCGCGGCGCACCATCAGCTCGCCGTAGCGCGCGGTGGAACGCCAGTGCACCCGGCGCAGGTCGTCGCCGTAGCGGTACCCGCGCGGGATCACGTCGTCCTCGCCCGCCAGGGCCAGCGAACGCTGCCGCCCGTCGCCGTACCCCTTGGCCTCGCCGCTGAGCCGCACCGGTGCCAGCGGATCCACCCGGGGGATCACGGTGAGCGTGTCGAACGTGGAGAAGGCGCGGGTCAGCTCGCACATCCCGAACGGGTCGGTCAGCCGCAGCTGCAGGGGGCCCAGCGGATAGCGGCCGCGCAGGTCCGAGCGGACCCGGTAGGACACCTCGCGGCGGCCGCCCGGCTCCACCCGGTCCAGCACGAAGCGCGGCCGGGGCCCGAGAACGTAGGGCACCCGGTCCTGGAGCATCAGCAGCCCGGTGGGCAGCCGCGAGACGTTGTCCATCCGCAGGTGCACCCGGGCCTCGCTGCCGGCGGGCACGCGCGCGGGGGAGAGCCGGCGGTTCCCGGCCACCCGGTGGCGGGTGCGGTAGAGCACGCCGGCGCACAGCAGGGGCAGCACGGCCAGCAGCAGGCCGACCCGGAGCAGATCGCTCTGACCCAGCACGTACGCGCAGATCGCGGCGGCGATCCCGGCGGCGAGGAAGGAACGCCCGCGGGTGGTGAGGCCCGCCAGGGCCGTACGGATCCCGCCCGCCTCCCCGCGGTCGGCC
>NZ_JAJSZC010000261.1:0-9893 GCF_036815105.1 Streptomyces sp. IBSBF 3136 | reverse complement strand
CACGTAGGAGGTCTCCCACAGGCTCTTGTCGGAGCCGCCGCCGCGGTGGATCGCCCACAGTTTGCCGTCGAGGACGGCCAGGGAGGGGTCGTCCTGGCTGGCGTGGGCGGGGAAGCGCTGGTCCTCGCTCCAGCCCTTGCCCTCCTGGAAGACCGTCCACCACAGGCTGGTGTCCTTGTCAGGAGCTTTACTGACCGGGACGAGCATGCCGGGGGCGAACCACGGCGAGACGAGCCGACAGCCGTAGCCGGCGGACACGGCCTTGATCAGTACCGCCTTCACCTTGCAGTACGCCTCCACGATCTTGTTGAACGGTGACGGCAGGATGTTGCCTGCCGCGTCCCCGATCAGGTCGCTGATGTCCGCTGCCGTGTTGGCCGCCTCGGCATTGAGGTGAATCGCGAAGCCCCACCAATGCGTCGACGTCCCCACCTCGACGCCGCGCGCGGCCAGTTGCTCGACGGCCCGCTCAGCCCGCGCGATGTCCTCTCGCGTCGGAACAGCGTGGTCATGGCCCAACCGATACTCGGGGGCCATTTCCGCCTCGACTGCTTCATCCGTGGCCACGTGTACTCCTGGGTGTTGTCATGCAGCGCAGCTGCGCCTCAGCCGCGACTCCCGGAACGGGGGCCGGCACCATGACCTCACCAGACTCACGAGATAACTCACAGTAGCGATTAGGACACACTGGGTATTCAATGGCTGGTCCGTGCGGCGCCTCGACGGCCGGGCCCCGACCCCATCCCCGGCGGCCGGACCGGCGGGGTCCCAGCGTCGCCAACTCCGGGCGGACACAGCGCGGCCAGGTCGAAACCCGGCGAGACAGATGGACCACAAGATCAATCCGGGTGGGCTTTTCCTGCACCCTCGGCTCCTCACTCCCCCGCGAAGCGTGCGACACCCCTGTCGCCGACAGGCGAACCGCGGGGGCGCGTGCCGCGGGACGCTGAAAGCGCAGAATCGTTCACTCCTGCTCAAGTGCTGAAAAGAGACCTAAAGGGCTAAAAATAGTCCTTCCCACCCTGCCAACCGTGTGCTGTGCGCCGCCCCTCACCCCCTGCCACTGCCGCACCAGGAGGAGAGGGATCGCGCGCGAGGGGCGTCTGTTCGCGGTCCTCAATTTCGGGGCAAGGTGACCCGGAAGCCGTCCGGAGACGACCCTGGACCTGCTCGTGCAGACCGCCAGGCGTGGCGGGCGGTGGGTCACCGCTCCCCCGTGGTCGCGGTGCGCTCGCTGGTAGAACGGCCCGGTGCTCAAGGAGTTGGGGGTGCGCACCACCACCAACCCCCGTCCAGCTCGCCCTGTGGGCCGGGCACGGACCGGTGATCGTGTTCGCCACGTACGCCTCGCTCGTGGACCGTAAACGACTACGAGGACCTCCAGGAACAAGAGCAGCAGCAGCGCCTCGACGGGCCCTGGCAGAGTCTGGGGAGCGGGGGGTGCGGGCAAAAAGACGCGCGGCCCGCTGAAGGCCGCTCCGGCAGGCGGACGGCGCCTGTTGGGGTCCACAGATGGACAGCTTTGACCTCACCGTCGTGGACGAGGCCCACGGCACCGCGGGGGATCTTGGCAGGGCCTGGGCGGCGATCCACGACAACGCCCACAACCCCTCGGACTTCCGGCTGTACCTGACCGCGACCCCGCGCATCCTCGCCGCGCCCAGCCGCAGAAGGGCGCGGACCGGCAGGAGGTGAAGATCGCGAGCATGACCGACGACCCGCACGGCACGTACGGCGCGTAGCTGGCCGAACTCGGGCACTCCGAGGCGATCGAGCGGGGGCCTCGCCCCGTTCGAGATCGACGTGCTGGAGATCCGCGCCCCTCCCCCGCCTTCAGGCGAAACGCCCAGTGGCAAGAGGCCCACGGGACGGCGGGCTATTCGCCAGCGACATTCCGCGACCGCCTGGGATGGTGAGATGTCCCGGGGAAGGGAAAGCGATCACCAACCAGGTTCCGCGCTCTGGGAGGCAGGGCAGTTAGCAGACAGGAGACCAAGTGACCGCCATACCCCAGGGCCCCGACTGGACCCGTATGAAGCGCGCCGACTTCGACGACTCCGCTCCGCTCAACCTGGTCGAGGCGGCCGCGTGCCGGCCGGTGCCCGCCGTGCCCGACGAGTGCGGGACCCAAGCGCTGTTCGGGAAGGACCCGGAGTCACCGCGTCCCCGCCGCCCCCGCACGCCGGCCCCGGCACCCACCGAGGACTTCGAGAACACTGACACCTTGTTCTGAGCCAGTCTTCGAGTACAGGCCTGAAGACTCTGCGTGCTGACACCCTGCACGGCGGCAGGCGGCAGGCGCACCGCAACCGGCAGCACGGCTGAACGACGATCCCCGCACAGACTCGGCAGGGGCCGAATCGCGGCGTGCGTCTTGCATCCTCCCGCCGGTTGCTTCGGGTGCTTCCCGGATCACCCGCCGGCTCCGCGACTGGTGTGCCGCCGCTAAAGCCGCCCAGTGTGGCGCGGCGGCGGGGACGCTCACCCACCCAGCGCGAGCCCATGCTCGTCCAGGAGCCGGACAGCTGATGTTGACGGCTACGGGAGGCGTCAGAGCACACCGAGGATTCGAACGCGTCTTGAGAGTTTCGACCCGAGAGGGGGCCGCCGGGGCTTGGCAGGCGGTGTGCGGCGGCACTGCCGACTTCCGTCCGGACACAGTCGCGATGTTCCCGCCAACTAGTGTCCGGCGCCGACTGTGGCAAGGTCGCACAGGCACCCTGGACGGCTCAGTGGTCACCCATCGTCGGGCGCACGAGGCGTGGCAGTGGCTGATGCCAGTCACCCAGCTTTGTGAGGAGAAACTGGCGAGCGAGAGAACGAATGTCGTCCCATGCCGCATCTGTGGCCAGAGCGTTGTCCCAGAGGCCGACGCGGCGGGTGGCATCGATCTCGCCGATGCGACGGCCGATGGCCCGCAGATGACGCTGATCCGCAGGCTGAAGGGCTCCGCGCTCCGCGAGCCCTTCGGACACGCGGCACATGAGCTCCACCTCTTCAACGACGTCCTTCGTCTCCAGCTCACGGTCGCCCAGCCAGGCCAGTTGATCTTGACTGTCGGCCGCCAGGAGCGCCGTAACGCGCAGCGTCCAGGTGCGCAGGTTCGCGTCGCCGAGCTGGTTCATGCGTGCATGATCGCACCCGCTCCCGCAATCGTCTCCGAGGGCCCGGAGGCCGGCAACGGGACGAAGGCGGTGTACCACTGCCGCCACAGGTTCGGCAGGATGGCCCGCTGCCGAACCCAGGGGCGCGCCATGTTGAGCGCCAGGTAGCCACTGAAGCGCTCCGGTGGCCCAGAGACACATCCGGAAGCCGATATGGGCACCTTAGTCATGCCCGACCAGACCCCATCGATCGAGCCCGAGCGCGTCAAGCAGGGCAAGCATGTCGTCGGACAAGCCGTCGATTTCGTAGCTGCGCCGGCTCTGCCCCGGCCAACCGAAGCCCCGTAGGTCCAGACAGATCAACCGCAGCCGGGCAGCCGACCGGGTGCCAGGTGTACCAATGCTGTGGGAAGCCGTGCAGCAGCAGGACCGGCCTCCCGGCGCCGTACTGGGCAACATGCAACCGGATGCCGCGCACATCCAGTCAGCTGTGTTCGGCCCCTTCGGCTCCGGTAGCGGTCTGCCCGCGGCAACCGTGACCGAGGTCGTACTCGATCTCATGGGAATCACCTCTCGTCTCCGGGGGGCCGGTGAGGATCCGCTCCGGCATGCCAGGAGGGAAGGGCAAGCCGGGCAGTTCCCCGCTTCTGGTCGGTGGAGTCGGCCTCGGGCAGGGACCGGCGTCGGCGGGCTCGGGTCGCTTCTCCGGGGATCGGGGCGATTGTTTTGATCAAGACGCGGAGCTGTTCCGAGGCCGGGCGTTCGATGAACGTGACGTCCTCATCAGCAGCGGGGGGAGTTCAGCCTCGTACAGGCATCGCTGTCGGCAACAGCGACGGTTCCCGTTCGGGCGCTGCAGCCAACCAGCCGGAACGAGCGTGTAATGCCGGTCCCGGTTGTGCGTGCCGCCCGGATCGTCTGTCAGAGCGATGCGGGCGGTGATGCGTTTGCCGACGGGCTCCCGCCGCGCTTCAAATCCCCGGAACCAGCCGGCAGTCGAGCGGCGGGAGGGCCCGCACCGGCTGCCGCCGGGAGCGGGCCGGTGGCCGGGGGGGCGGGACAACCAGGACGGTCATCTGTCTCTCCCAGCCCGACCGGTGCACGTCAAGCGGAGGCGGCTCGCGGGGCGGTCTCCAGGATTTCCTTGAGGGCGGCCAGTTCGGAGTCGACCAGGTCGGCCTGCTGCTTGAAGACTTTTTTGGTGAGGGACGGCGGCTGATGAAAGGTGATCATAAATTCGGCCCCGTCGCCGTTGGGGACCACCCGGGCCGGCACGCACCAGGCGGCGGTGTCGTCGACGTAGTCATGGTCGAGGATGCCGAACTCGGCGTTCGCGCGCACGCGCAGCCTCGCCGGTCCAAGCGGGGTGGCCATGCGCCACCAGTCGGGGTCGTCGGTGGGCTCGATGGAATGAACGTTGACCACGGCCCACTTCGGCCAGTTCGCGGGGTCGGCAAGGAATGCGAAGACCTGCTCCCAGGGGCAGTCGATGCCGACGGTCTTGGTGATGGAATGCGTGATGCTCATCGTGCTCTTCTCTCAGGCCGTGTCGGGCGGCGCGGGGTGGGTCTGACCCACCAGACGCCGGATCCACTCCTCCAGCTGCCGCCGCTGACCGGCGTCGAGCGAGCCGAAGTAGTGGGCGTCGTTGCGGTCTGCGAGCTCGGCCAGGACCGGCACGAGGGCTTGCCCCTGACCGGTCAGCACCAACCGGACCGTACGCCGGGACGCCGGGTCGGGCTCGCGGCGGATCAGCCCCTTGGCCGCAAGACGGTCGACCAGCCGCGAGACGGCTCCAGGATCGATGTCCATGTGAGCGGCCACGGCCTTGGTGGTGTCGTGGCCGTGATACACGCTGATCATTACCCCCCACTGAGAGACGGTGACGTCGTACCGGGAGAGTTCGGTCTCGAAGCGGCTGTGCACCTCGTCGGAGAGGCGTCGCAGCCAGTAGCCGAGGTGGTCGTGGAGTCCGCTGGTGTTGCTCACCCACCCATCGTCGCTTGTCGCGACAACTCTTGTCAAGGCAAAGATTGAGCTTGGAGCGGCCGCTACGAAGGCGATCGGCCCGGCAGCTGCGCTGCGCCCGCCACGATCTCCGGGAACGCCGGGCCCATCTGGGTACCGCGGCGTGAGCGCAGCACGACGGTGCCCGCGTCGACGGAGACGGCCGCGCGGAACCCGTCCCAGGACGGCATCGATGTTCAAGCGGCTCAGGCCGTTCTGAATCGACCAGGCCGGGGCCCGGGAGGCGTTCCTCTCTGCGGCGGTGCTTGGCTTCCCGTTGCTCCTCGTCGCCTATTCACCGTCGAGCTGACTCAGTGCCGCTGCCATCCGACCTCGTCCGGGGCGAGGTCGATGGCGGTGTCCGGCCGCGGGCGTGGATGCGCAGCCGGTAGTTGTTGGGTCCGTCGAAGGAGAGCACGGGCAGGTCCAGGCGTCCATCAGGCCCCGCCACCATCAGCCCCCCCCCCCAGAGACCGAGTGCAGGGAGACCTCAGCCTTCGACTGGGGCCGCGACGGCTACGGCGGTGTCGCACCGTGCCGACGCACCAGCGTGCCCCTCCGCTTCGTGGCCCAGCAGCACTGCTCGACAGCTCAGCGCAGTCTCGGGCGCATCCCCGACACGGAGGGGCAGATGTGGTGGATCGCCCGGGCAACGTCACACTCACCCACCGACGAATAACGTTGCTCGCGCTTCGCCTCGATCAGCACCGGCAGCGAGGCGTAGGTGGCGAACACCGTCACCGGCCCCCGTCCGTGCCACGACCCCGACTGGGGCGCACTCGTCGTCGCCCGCACCCCAGCGAGAACAACCCTGGGTCATCGTCCAGCGAGCACACCGCAACCGCCCATCCGCGCGGGCGGTCGCAGAGCGGCTACCGCTGCCCTACGGCCCCCCTACGGCCCCTCCACCCTCTATCCGCCGGCCCGGACCAGCGCCGCGTGGCACCGCACCGGCTTGCGGCAGAGTGGCGTCGGGAGCCGTTTGACGCTGGGGAGACACCGTCCTTACACTCGATCCACTTTCCGTCAAATGAATAGAAGATTCCGAAATACGGAAAAGGTGGGGGATGTTGCAGCTCGATGCTCTGGGCCCGATCACCGCGTCCACGGATCGCTTCCTAGCCACGGTCACCTCCCTCTCCGAGGTCGAGGTCGCCGGGGAGACGCTGGTGCCGCCATGGACGCGCGGCCACGTCATCACCCATGTCGCGCGCGCCGCGGACAGTATGTGCCGACTGCTCACCTGGGCACGTACCGGCATAGAGACACCGCAGTACACGAGCATGGACGCCCGCGCCCTCGAGATCGAGGCAGGGGCCAGCCGACCGGTCACCGCTCTGGTGGCCGACGTCCGCAACACCTCCGCCCGATTCGAGGATCTGGTGCGTGCCCTGCCCCAGGCGGCCTGGCACAACGAGGTCCGTATGCGCACCGGCGAGCTGCGCACACCCGCAACCCTGGTCCTCACCCGACTGCGCGAACTGGAAATTCACCACGCCGACCTGGACATCGGCTACCGCTTCTCGGACATCCCGTCCGACGCCGCCCGATGGATCATCGGTGACATCGTCGAGGCACTCGCCCGGCGGCCGGCGACCCCGCCACTGCGTCTGGAAGCGACCGACACCGGCCTCGTTCACGCTCTAGGGGCCAACGGCCTTACGATCAGCGGACGGCAGGCTGACCTCCTCGCCTGGCTCAGCGGTCGCTCCCCCGGAAAGGGGCTCACCGCGGACGGCGCAAACGAGGTCCCACCGGCGCCCTTCTGGATATAGCCCCAGCCCGTGCCCGCCGCCCAGCGGCAGGAACCTGCCGTCCGGGTCCAGAGACGCCTGGGTGCGCACCACGTCGGCCAGGCTGAGGTGGAACGAGCCGGTTCCTGACCGTTGCTACATGAAGCGGGGGCGAGAATGGCCCCGGAACGGGCTCTCGCTCAGTGGTAGCCGAGCATGCCGGGGGTGTCGATGCCGATGGCGAGAATGCCGGGCGGGTAACGGTCCTCGTCGTCGGTCAGGAGGATGGGCATGCCGCCGGTGCAGTCCACGACGGCAGCGCCCGCGCCAGATGCGCCGCCGGCACCTGGCACCAGCCGGCCGGCTCCTCCTGCGCCACTTACGCCCAGCAGCACCTCCCCGTCGGGGCGCACGCTCTTGCGGCGGTCCAGGCGGGCGGCCCACCGCCACCCTCCCGTCAGTTCGGTGACCTGCAACCGGTAGGCAGCCGCCACCAGGTGCAAGAACGACCACGTCGTTCCCCCCGACAGGGACCACCCGCAGGACGGCATCCACCACCACCCTCCCATCACTGACTGACTCGAGCCCTTGACCGGCCACCGGTCGGGCCCAGTCCGGCCGGGCACACGTCTGCGCTTGGCCGAGCTCGGAGATTCGGGCAGGGGACGGTGGAGCGGGCGGCCGCGACGTCGAGGCGCATCGCGTCCATCAGGTTCAGCTCGGTCTCTGGACCTCCAATGCCCGGCCCTGTCCGTTCAGTGCTTGTGCTCCGGCCTGTGGCGGGCAACCCGGCGAAGGGCGCCCCTGCGCCTTGCGGTGTCGTTGTTCGAGGGCCGATTACCTCATCGTCGAATGCTCGGAAATCTATGTTGGCCGTAGTAGACATTGGGCTGTGGTGTGGTTATGGTTTCTCTCGTAGCCCGAAGAGGTCGAAGGGCCCGGCAGAGACGAACTGCCGGGCAGCAGGACCGCAGTACCCGCAGTTGCAGTGCGCAGGACGGTGCGGTGACGGAGTTTCGAAGCCAGGTTGGTTGCAGGACGGCGACGGGACTGGTGACCGGACCGGGTGGCCCGCAGTGATCAGGGGCCGCCGTGAGCAGTACCCGTAGCAGGTGCAGTTGGCAGTACCCCGCAGCGAAGTCAGTGAGCAGTACCTCGGTGAAGGCGTCGGCTGCGGGCGCACGCACCGGGACGTTCGGCAGTGGGGTTCTAAGCCAAAGCAGATGCAGGATGGGCGACAGAGCTGGCTGCCGAAGTGGCGCTGTGAGAGGCCACCAGCAGTACGCAACACCAGCAGTACGCAGTTCCCGTTTGGTAAGTGATTGATCCAGAGGAAAGAACGGAGGAGCCAAGCGCCATCAGGATCGCCCGGGCGAGCAGTACGGAGCCCGGGTACCGCAGGACATCGATAGTGAGGTGGTCTCCGGTCACGCATCCGCGATCCCCGCGCCCCCGACAGCAGTCAGGTCGGGTCTGCGGAAACAGAAGGCCGGCGCAGTATCAGGGCCGGCAGATGGTGTAGCTGTTCCTTCGGGGCCCGGGAGCCACATGCTCCCGGGCCCCTCCACGCGTTCCACAGAGAGGTGCAATGACAGCAGACGACTCGTTCGGCCGTCTCGATGACGACGACTACCCCGCCTACACCATGGGCCGGGCCGCCGAAATGCTCGGCACCACCCAAGACTTCCTCCGCGCCATCGGATAGCACCGCCTCATCACCCCGCTGCGCTCGGCCGGCGGACACCGCCGCTACTCCCGCTACCAGCTGCGCATCGCCGCCCGCGCCCGTGAACTCGTCGACCAGGGCACCCCCATCGAGGCGGCCTGCCGCATCGTCATCCTCGAAGACCAGCTCGAGCTTGGCGTCACTGCGGACGCTCAACAGGAAGGTGCCCGGGGCACGGAGGAGCGATTGTCGTGGGTGTCTTTGTCCGAATCAGAGGCTGGCTCGAGTGCGACAACCGGCAGCTTGCCCGAGTCAAGGAGATCGTCAGCTCCGAGGACCCCGATCGGACCTATAGCGGCGGCTGGGGCTTCCCGGCGCGGCAGTACAACTTCACCAACTGGGTGTTCTTCGGCGCTGACATGCGCGAGCAGTCCTTGGACTGGTTCCGGGAACAACTACGTCTCGTAGCGCAGATTCCTGCCTCGGACGATGACAACGACCTGGTCACCGGCCTCTTCCTCGTCAGCCATGAGGTCGAGGGCATGAGTGAGTGGCAGGTCCGCGATGGGGGTGTAGTGATCGGAGGCGCAAACGGGGAGTATCAGTACCTCGACGAGTAGTGCCCCGATCTGCTGGCTGCAGAGACCCAGGCAATCAAGCCACGGTGGTGTCGCGTTCGATGGCGGCGAGGCGGTTCTTCAGCCGGTAGCTGGGGCCGTTGATGAAGATCACGTCGCAGTGGTGCAGGAGACGGTCGAGGATCGCCGTGGCGAGGATGTCGTCGCCAAAGACCTGCCCCCACTCGCTGAAGGTCTTGTTCGAGGTCAGGATGATCGAGCCCTTCTCGTAGCGCTTGGAGCTCACTTGGAAGACCAGGTTCTCCTCGGCGCGTTCCAAGGGCTCGTAGCCCACCTCGTCGACCACGAGAACGCTCGGCCGCAGGTAGGTACGGAGTTTGCTGGTCAGCCGCCCGGCTACTTCAGCGGTCTTGAGGTGGCGGACCATGTCGTCAAGGGTGGTGAAGTAGATCGAGTAGCCGGCCCGGCAGGCCACGACCGCGAGGGCGACGGCCAGGTGGGTCTTCCCGACGCCGGGCGGGCCCAGCAGCGCCGCGTTGGCCTTGCCCTCGACGAAGGAGAGGGTGGCGAGGTCCTTGACCTTGCGTGGGTCGAGCTCGGGCTGGAAGGAGAAGTCGTAGTCGTCCAGCGTTTTGTGGTGCGGCAGCCTCGACTGCCGCAGGCCCTGGCTGAAGTCCAGCCGGAGCGCAACCCCGCGCCCGCCGCCCCAACCCCGGCCGCGGCCGCCGTCCGCGGCCGGCGGGAGTGCCCCTCCTCCCGACGTGGAGAGGCGAGACCGCCAGATGAGGTCCACCCTCCTCAGCGT
>NZ_JAJSZC010000260.1:0-9970 GCF_036815105.1 Streptomyces sp. IBSBF 3136 | reverse complement strand
GCGGGGCGGGCGGCGGCGGTTGACGAGAAGGCCTTCCGTGCCGAGGGCGGGACAACCGGCGCCCCCGGAACACCGGCCGCGCCTCGGCCCTCACCACCGGCGCGTCCCGTTCCGGGCCGTCGTCACCGCGCGTGAGGAAGCGCGGTCCGAGCCGATCGCGGAACAGCCGGTGGGCATCGGTCATGGGGAGCACGGCTCCAGTGTTCGGCGTACTCGGCGTACGGGGACCTCCCGCGCCGCCCGCCCTGCGCCGGACGGACGCGGTCACCGGGGTGGGGCGTCGGGGGGACGGCGTTGTGCGCGCTCGGTCGAGGCCGGACCGGGCGGTGTCCGGCGGCCTCGGTCCCGCCGACGGCGGACCGGTCCCGGCGGTGTCCGCCGGGACGGCTCTTCCGGGCAGGGGGCGCGGGTACAGTGGCAGGCCCATCCGCTTCATTCCTTCTCGGGCCCCTCGGCCGGATCCTTCCCGGCCTCTGCCGGAAGCGACGCATTCATGGCTCTGGTGGTGCAGGACCGCACGTTTCTCGATGTCCTCGGCGCCGAAGCGCGGAAGGATCTGTTCCGGATCAGTGCCGAGCGGACCTTCCGGGCGGACGAGCATCTGCTGCTGGAGCAGGACGACAGCAGCCATGTGCTGGTGCTGTTGGACGGGTGGGCCGTGGTGTCCACCGCGACCGACCGGTCCTCGGCCCGGCTGATCCTGGCGTTGCGCCGGCGCGGTGAACTCGTGGGCGAGATGGCCGCGTTGGGCGGGATCGCGCGCAGCGCCTCCGTCACCGCGCTCGGTCCGGTACGGGCCCTGGTGGTGCCCGGGGCCCGGTTCCGCGCGTTCGCCGGGCGCGACCCGGAGGTGTCGGCACTGCTCATGGCCCAGCTCGTCTCCCGGCTGCGCACCGCCGACGAGGAGCGGCGCACGCTCGCCTCCCTGACCGTCATCCAGCGGGTGGCCGCGCGGCTGCTGGAACTGGGGGAACTCCAGCGGGCGGCCTCCGGCCGTGCGGGCACGCGGGACACGGGCGGCCCCGGGGACGAGTTCCCGGCGCTCGCGCAGTTCGCCCAGCACGATCTCGCGGACGCCGTGGGCGCCACCCGCGAGGCGGTCGCCAAGTCGCTGCGGCTGCTGCGGGCCGCCGGTGTCGTCCGGACCCGGCCCCGCCGCATCGAGCTGATCGACCACGACGCGCTGCGCCTGCTGGCGGCCGGCGGGAACATCGGGTTCCCGGCCCCCTGAGCGGTTTTTTCGTACGCCCGTCAGTCCCCCTCCCTTCAGCGGATACCCCTGTCAAAAACCTTCTGAATATGCATCTGTCAAGGCTTGTGCGGGGTTGTGTTGACGTGCGGGGCGCAGAAGGGGACAGCGTGCAAGGCGCGCGTATTCGGCGCGCGATCCATGTGCTGCCACCGGATGTGTAAACGACCACATCGCGAGCCGACGCGAGCCGCCATGCTGACGGGCAGTCACTGCACGACAGGGGGTGGGCAGATGGCTGACGGAGCCGTCTACAAGACCTTGATGAGCGTGGACACCCGGGGATCGGGTGGCTACCTCGACGGCGCGAAGCGACGGATGCGCGCACGGATCTACGACCTGGCCCACGCGTCCTTCGCGGCGACGGGCGTGGCGAAGTCCATGCTCCATCTGGAGGACCGGGGGGACGGGTTCATCGCCGCCGTGGACGCGCGCATCCCGCCGGTCCGGCTGCTCGGCACCTGGCTGGCCGAGATGCACCAGCGGCAGCGGGCGGGGAACGAGGACCTGGCACGCCGGCTCGGGCTGCGCGTCGGACTGCACGTGGGTCCGGTGGAGCACGACGAGGAGGGGCTGTCGGGCCATGCGATGGACCTGGTCTGCCGGTTGGCGGACGCGCCGGTGACACGGACGGTGCTGGAGCACTCGGGGCGCGATCTGGTCCTCGTGGTCTCCGACTCGCTGCACCACGAAGTGATCCGGCACGGCGGGCGGTTCGTGGAGCCCTCCGCGTACCGCCCGGCCCGGGTCGAGCTGAAGGAGGGCCCGGTCACCGCGTGGTTCCACGTGCCGGGCGAGGCCCGGCCCCGGATACCGGGTGACGAGGGGTTCGACACGCTTCCCGTGGACGCGCCTTCGGGGGAGAACGGGGGCGGCGCGTCCACGGGAGCCGAAGCGGAGGGCCGCCCACCGGGGAGGGATCCGGGGCACGCCGCCCCGGCCCCGGCCGGCCGGCCCTCCGCCGACGGGGATCCCCGGGCGGCCGGGACTGAGGCATGGCCGGTGGATACCGGTTCCGGTGCCCACTGGGACATCAAGGTGGAGGGCGGCACCAGCGTCGTCCAGGACCGCGCGACCTTCCAGGGACCGGTCCACTTCGGGGGCGGCGCGGGCGCGGCCCAGGAGGACTGGCCGACCGGCGGCGACAGGGCGCACGGAGGCCGAGGGGCGACGGACGGCACCACGCCCGAAGGCGGCCGACGGGCCGGGGACCGCAACGCCCCGTACGGCGGCCGGCGTGTGAGGGACGGCAACGGCCCAACGGAGGGAACCCGTTGAGCGGCGACGGCGAGTACGGGGGCGCCGAGGGCTTCGGAGCCGACGGTGCCGGGGGCGCGTCCCCCGGACCGGAAAAGTGGCGGGCCGGGGACGAACCGGCGTGGAAGGACGGCCAACGGCGCTCCGGCCAGGGTTCCGGCGGGGACGATGACGGGGAGGCGGGGCCGGACGGTGGCGGCCTGGACCGGGCGGACGAGGCGGAGCGCGCGGAGCGGCGGGACCGTCAGGAGGAGCGTTTCCGGGAGGCGACCCGGGACCCGCTCGCCGACTCGGGGGTGCCGGGCGAGGCACGCGCGGCGGCCCGGGTCCAGCGGGCCGCGCAGGCCCGGTTCGACATCCGGGGCAACAGCAGCGTCTTCGACCGGACCAGCTTCGACCGCGCGCACTTCGGCGATGTGTACGTCGGCGCCCGGGACACGGCGGCGCCGGTCTTCGGGGACGTGCCCGAGGACGAGCTGGACCGGCTGCGCCAGGTCTACCGGGCCCCGGCGGGCTACCCCACGCTGAAGCGGGTGCTGCGCGGGCGCCGGGTGCTGGTGCTGGGCGGCCCGCCCGGCACGGGCCGCCACACCACCGGGCTCTGCCTGTTGGACGAGGTCACCACCGCCGTACGCGAGGCGGCTTCCGGCGCCGGCAAGCCCGTACCCGAGACGGCGGAGGCCGGCGGCCGGACGGGCACCGCGGTCCTCACCCAGGGCCGGGTCACCCGGCTCGCCCCGTCCGATCTGGGGCTGCTCTCCGCCGACCCGGACGCGGTGGCGGGCGGTGTGCTGGACGGCGGCGGCCTGCTGGTCCAGCTTCCGGAGGCTGCACGGGACTTCACCGCGCCGCAGGAGCTGCACCTGGACGCGCTCGCCGCGCGGCTCGCCGCGAAGGGGGCGTACGCGGTGCTGGTCGTCTCCCCTTCCTCGCCCGCCGGCCATCTGCTGACAGGGCGCTACGGGCTGGCGTGCCCGCCGGCGCCCGCCGGGGAACTGCTGCAGTGGCAGCTCGTACGCTGCCTGGCGGACTGCCCGGACCCGGACGCGCTGAGCCGGGGTGAACAGATCCTCAAGCACCCCCTGTTCCTGGACGCGCTCGGCATCGCACCGGAGGCACTGCGGCCCTCCGAGACCGAGCTGGTCGCGGAACGGGTGGCCCGGCACGTGCGGGGAGAGCTGAGCCGGGACGAACTCCTCGACGCCTGCGGCCAGATCGCGCGCCGGCAGGCCCGCGAATGGTTCACTGGAGCCGCCGACCCGCTGCCTCCGGTGCCCGAGCCCGGCCGGGCCGGGGTGGACGGGCCGGTGGACACCGCGGCGCCCCGAGTGCGGGAGGCCGCCTTCCGGATCGCGCTCGCGGTGCTGGACGGGGAGGCGGTCAGCTCGGTGGCCGACGCCGCCGAACTCCTCGCCCAGCAGATCCTCGCCGTACGGATGCCCGGACGGGCGCACGGGCGGCCGGTGTTCGCGGAGGACCTGGAAGGGCTGCTCGCCGCCTGCCGGGCCGAGGTGCGCACCGGCGAGGAGGAGTCGGTGGGCGGGGTGCCGGTGCCGGTCCGCACGGTCACGTACCGGGGCACGGCGCTGGCGGGCTCGGTGCTGGCCGAGGTCTGGCACCGGCATCACGCGGCCCGCGGCTCGGTGGCGCGCTGGCTGCGCGAGCTGGCGGGCGCCCCCCGGCCGCAGGTGTGGGTGCGGGCCGCCGTGGTGGCGGGCGAACTCGCCACCGCCGACCTCGGGTACGGCTTCGCGGAGCTGATCCGGCCGCTGTCGGTGGCCAAGGACACCCGGCGCCGCTTCTTCGCCGCGACCGCGCTGGCCCAGGCCGCCGGACGCGAGCCGTACCGGTCGGCGGTGCGGGGCGTGGTCGCGGACTGGGCGGAGGCCCCGGTGCCGGCGCTGCGCTGGACGGCGGCGCTGGCCCTCGCCTCCGGCCGGATCGTGGACGAGACCCGGCAGACCCTGGAGCTGCTGTGCGGCATCGGCGGCCGCGACGAGGGCGCACAGGCGCTCGTCGCCTCCTACGGCGCGGCCCGGCTGGTGGCCGGCAGCCGGGCCGGGGAGGCGGCCACCGTGCTGCGCGAGTGGTCGGAGAACGGCTCCGACGAGCAGCTGAACCTGGCGATGCTCTGTGCCGTACGGCTGTTCTGCGCACGGACCGACGACATGTGGCAGGCGGAGGAGAGCGACGGCCCCGGCGCCCCGCCGGCGGACGCCGCCACCTCCGTCCCGGCGTCCGTCAGCCGGGTGTGGGGGCCGGGCGGGGTGCGGCTCGCGGGCCGGGTGTCGGGGCAGCCGGGCCGGGCCGGGCAGCATGCCCTGACCGGGCAGGTCGAGCGGCCGCCGGTGCCGCGCGCTTCGGTCGACGTGACCGACGCGGAGCTGGCCCGGCGAGCGCACTGGCCGCTCGCGCTGGCGGTGGCCGTGGCGGTGGAGAGCGCGGCCGAGCCGCTGGCCGACCTGCTGTGGCGGTCGCTGGCGAACCGCCTGTCGCACGAGGCCGCGACGGAGGGGCTGATGACCTGGCTGCGGGCGGCCGAGGCGGACGCGGTGGTACCCGGACCGGCGGACCGCACCTATGTGTTCGAGCAGGCGGCCGGGGACGCGTCGGCGGACGGCACGGCCGACCGGCGCGGGGAGATCCTCCAGGCCCTGCTGTGGCTGCTGCCCCGGATGATCCGCGACCGTCGGGACGCCGACCGGCTGCGCTGGCTCCTGCGGTTGATGGTGGACGCGCCGGAGGAACCGATGACCGCCGCCTTCGCCCGCCATGTGGTGGCCGCGATGGCGGCCACGGGACGCGGCCAGGGCGGCCGGGGGGAGGAGCAGAGGTGACGACCGGACAGGAAGAGGAACTGGTCATACCGGAGAATCTCGCCGGGCCGTTCCTGCGCGAACGGCTCGTGCAGGGAAGGGGGTTCAAGCACCAGGGCGCGCAGGTGGCCTCCGTGCTCTACTACCAGGACGGCGGGTACAGCGTGATCACCGCGCGCGGCGCCGACCACCGCGACCGGCTCAGCCGGTGGTCCCGGCCGAGCAGTGTCTGCGAGATCGCCTGCGGGCGGCACACGACCTCGTTCGCGCTGAAGCTGCCGGCGCACGGCTCGGCGACCTTCTTCGAGACCCGGGTGAAGCTGCGCTGGGAGGTCACCGACTACCGACTGGTCGTGGAGAAGCGCCTGTTCAGCGTGGAGAACGACCTCGGCCCGGAGATCGTGGACCGGCTCCAGGGCGTCACCACCCGGTACTCCGTGGACCAGGCGCACGAGGCCAACCAGGCCGTGCGGCTGGACATCGAGGCGGGCCGCTGGGCCGACCTCGGGCAGGAGGTGGGGCTGCGCACGAAGGTGTTCGTCGAGGTCGGCACCGACCGCACGCAGATCGGCTTCGTCAGCCAGACCCGCAAGGACGAGGCGGAGGCCCAGCGGGTGACCGCCCGCTTCCGGGGGTTCGCGGCGATCGCGCACGGCACCGACGCGGAGAAGTACGCCTATCTGATGGCGTCCGGCAGCACCGCCGAGGTCGGCCGGCTGGTCAAGATGATGATGGAGAGCCAGGCCGAGGAACAGCGCGCCAACCGCGAGTTCCTGGTCCGGATGGCGCACGAGGGCCGGGTCAACACCCCCGAACTGGACGCGTACATCCGGCGGATGGTGCTTCCCGGCCAGGCGGCGGGGCAGCCGGCGCTCCCGTCGCTCGAACCCCGGGCCGCGCTGCCGCCCGCGCCCGTCGCCCCGGTCGCCGCGCCCGCGACCGCACCGGCCCGGCAGGACTGGCCGGACGCCCCGGCGGCCGGGATCCCGGACCCCTACGACACCCCGGGGCGCGGGACGGAGCGGACCGCCGGGGCGCCGCGCCAGGAGGAGGACGACTGGTGGGGCGAGTCGCAGGAGGCCGTCGAGTACGAGACCGGTCCGTCGGCCGCGCGGGACGGGTACGGCACGTCCGCGCACACCGACGGCCACAGCGACGCGTACACGTACGGCGGGAACTCCTCCCCCGGTTCCGGGCGTGCGGAGTCCGGGGCGGGGTCCCGTGACTGGCCCGACGAGGACGACGACATCTGGGGCGGCCCGTCGGACGGGGACCGGGGCGGCCGGGGCGGCGGACGATGACGGCCGCGCCGGGCACACCGGGCATACCGGGCATACCGGGGGCACCGGGCACCCCGGCGACCGCGGTCCCGGAGGTGCGGTACGTCGCCGAAAGGCTGCTCGCCACGGTCCGCGAGGACACCGGGCGGGCGGACGTCAAGGCGTCGGTGCTGCTGTCGGTGGCGCTGGGGGTGCCGCCCCTGGTGGTCGGGGTGGGGCAGCGCCCTCCGGACCGGCCCTCCGTGCTGTGGCTGGTGCTGGTCGCAGCGGGGCTGTCGATGTGGCTGGCGGGGTCCGCTTCACTCGTTCGGGCGGTGCTGCCGCACAGCGGAACTGAGCGGGTCGGGCCCGGCATCACCTTCTTCGCCGACGTCGTCGCGGTGCACACGGCGGCTGGGGCGGGCGGCGTGGCCGAGGCGGTCGGCAGAGCGGGCGAGGACGTCACGGCCTGGCTGCTGGCCCAGGCCGTGGACAACAGCCACATCCTCGTCCGGAAGTACCGGTGCATCCGCTGGGGAGCGGGCTGGCTGGTACCGGGGGCGCTGTCGGCGACGGCCGGGCTGCTGCTCGGCTGATCCCGGCGCCCGAAGGGGGGACGGCGGCACGGCCGCCGACACCAGGGCGCACGCGGGCCCACACAGGATTCGCACGCCCGACATCTACGTCTATCAAGTGACAGTTGAGGGGGACGACATGGACGTACACGACACCGCACCGGTGCGCGGCGGCCCGGGGCGTGCGGCACGAGGACGAGGGGGGCGTACGGTGCCCGACGCCCGTACGACGTACGACCGCGGTACGACAACCGCCGCACCTCATAGAGCAGTTGATGCCCGTTCCGCCTCCGGCGCCCGCGCGGCGGCCGGGGCACGCCGTACGGCATCCGGCAGGCGGCGCGGGCTGCTCGGCGTCCGGCGGGCCGCCGCCGTGCTGGCGCTGCTGCTGCTCGGGCAGACCGCGCTCGGCCGGACGGCGCCGCCCACGCCGCTCGCCCCGGCCGCGTCCACCGCACCGGACGCGGTGGACCTGGCCGTGGCGGTGGACGAGTCGCGCAGTCTGAGCCCGGCCGACGTGGAGCGGGAGCGGGATGCCGCCGGGCGGATCGCGGTCGGGGAGATCTCCCCGGCGTCGCGGATGACCGTCCTGGGGTTCGCCAGCGCCGACAACGACGACCAGAGCCCGGTGGACGAGGTGTGTCCGACCACCGCGCTCGACGCGGTGGCCCGGGAGAAGATGGACGGCTGCATCGGCCGGCTGGCCCGGCGCGGCGCGGGCCAGGGCACCGGGACCGACTTCCCCAACGCCATCCGGCAGGCGGTGACCCGGCTGAGCGAGCACGGCGGCAACCGCCCGCGCATCCTCTTCCTGCTCACCGACGGCAAGCTGGACGTGAGCGACAGCCCCTCCTACGGCACCGACAGACAGAGCCGTGAGAAGAACGGCCGCCGCGAGCTGACCAAGGCGCTGGCCGAGGCACGCGCCGCCAAGGTGCAGATCTGGCCGCTCGGCTTCGGCGACGAGATCGACATGGACGCCCTGAAGGACATGGCCAAGGGGGGCTACCGGGGCGGGTGCACGGACCTGGCGGCGGCCCGCCCCCGCGCGGACAGGGCGACGGACTCCCAGACCCTGGGCGACGCCGTGCAGCGTGCCTTCGCCGGGGCCCGCTGCCTGGTCACCGACCCGCCGCGCAAGGACACCCCACCGGCGGACATCTCCGTACCGCTGTCCCCGCTGGCGACGCTCGCCACCGTCGTCGTCTCCAAGGGCGACCGCGCGGTGCGGGCCACGTACTACGACCCGCGCGGCCGGAAGGTCGAGCCCGGCGGCCGCTCCGACGGCTCGACCTTCACGCTGGCCGGTTCCGGCGGCGAGGTGGAGTCGCTGCGCATCACCGACCCCCGGCCGGGCCGCTGGCGGGTCCGGCTCGACGCACCGAAGGGCCACCGGGACCGGCTGGCCAGTGTCTCCGTGCAGTGGCGGGGGGCGGTGCGCTCCTCCATCGTGATGACGCCCGCCGCCCCCCGGCCGGGTGAGAAGGCCCGCGTCGAACTCACCCTCCAGACCCGGGACGAGCAGGGCATCGGCGACCCGGCGGACCTGCGCCGGCTGAAGGTGTCCGGGCGGCTGACCGGCGACGGTTTCGAACCCCGGGACCTGGCGCTCTCCGACGACGGGGAGAACGGCGACCAGAAGGCCGACGACGGCCGCTTCACCGGCACCGTGACGATCCCCCGGGGGGCGACCGGCGGGCTCAAGGCCGTCGGGGTGCTCGGTGCCGTCGGACTCACCGCCGACCACCGCCCGTTCCTGACCCGCATCGCCTCGGCCAACCCCGAGGTGCGGGCCGAACTCCGCGTGAACGACGTCGAGGTGCACCCCGGCGGCAGCGTGCCGTTCCGACTGCTGGCGTCCAACGACTCGAACCGGCCGCACACCCTGCGCCTGTCGCTGCGGGACACCGAGCCGGGCGCGGTCGCCCTCTCCCTCACCGAGGTCACGCTGGCCCCCGGCGACTCCATGGACCGCGCCGGACGGCTCACCGTCGGCGGAAAGCCCACCCCGCGCGAACTGACCGCGCGGATGGAGGTGTCGGACGCGGACGACTCCGCCCGGCCGCTCGACGCGAAGCTGGTGAGGGTGGACGTCACGCCGATTCCCTCCTGGCCGCGGAGGATCTGGGACGCGTGGTGGTGGGCGCTGGTGACCGGTGCCGTCCTGCTGGCCGCGCTGCTCGGCTGGTTCGTGTGGCACCGCAGGCGGGCGCGCGAGGGTGTCTCGCCGGGCGGGCTGCTGCTCCGGCTCACCGTGTCGGACGAATCCGGGGAGCGGACGACCAGCGAGACGACGGTGCCCCGCAAGCGCGACCCCTGGTACCGGTTCGAGGTGTCCGACCCGGACGGCCCCAGCCCCCGCCTTGACCCGCGCCCCACCGGCCGGTACGCCCTGCAGCGCGACCCGCGCACCGGGGTCCGGCTGCGCACCCCGGACGGGCGCGACCAGTCGTATCCGCTGGCTCGCGACATCCCGCTGGAGGGCCGGGTCCAGCTGCGCGTGGAACGCGGCGTCGGCGGACGGTCCGCCGCCCGGCGTCCGGGACCGCCCCGGTGGCTCGCGGACCTGCTGCCCCGGCAGCGGAAGCCCGTCCCGGCGCCGTCCGGCCGGAGGGACGCGGACGACCTCGGGACGCACGACACGTACGGCGGTTCCTCGTACGGCGGTTCCTCGTACGGGGGTCGCTCGTACGACGACGAGTTCGACGAGGCGACCTGACACCGGACGGCGGACGACCGGGGGCGGGGCGCCCCCCCGCCCCCCCCCCCGCCCCCCCCCACCCCCCCCCCCCCCGGGCCCCCCCCCCCCCACGG
>NZ_JAJSZC010000259.1:0-15592 GCF_036815105.1 Streptomyces sp. IBSBF 3136 | reverse complement strand
CCACCCCCCCCCGGGGGCGGCCCCGGGTCCCGCGGGGGCCCCGCCACGCGTGCCGGCCGGATGCGCCGATGGCATGCCGGAGAGAGCATGAAGAAACAGCACGCCACAACGCCTCACCCCTTTCCAGACGGGTGTCCGACGCGGGACATGGCCATGAACCAGACGGACACGTACAGCACCCTGCACCGCGACTACGCCCTCGCGGACGCGTTGCGGGAGATGATCGAGCAACTCGACGCCAACACGGGCCTGGTCTATCTGCTCACGGACGACGAGCGGACCCTGCGCACCGCGATCGGGGCCGGAGCCCAGCCGACGATCTTCACGATGCCGGAACAGGTGGACGTGGGCGATCCCTACGCCACGGCGGCCGCGTTCCGTACCGGGGAGATGACCATGGCCGGGTTCCCGACCCCCCACTCCCCCGACCTGAAGCTCGCCAGCCGTGTCCCGTTCCCGTACTCGGTGGTGTCCGTTCCCCTGGACACGGCAGGGGGGCGCATCGGTGTGGTCACCGTGATCTGGATCCCGCCACGCACCCGATTCCTGTACGCGCGGCAGGTGGCGTGGCTCATGAACAGGGTCATGAGCCTGGCCGGCGCGATGGACGCGCTGGCCGCCACGGGGGTCTCGATGCGGCCGGGCAACAAACCCGCCCTGCTGCCGGTGTACCGGCGCGGCGTCCCGCCGACGGGGAAGGCCAACCTCGGCTGGGGCCTGCCGGGTCTTCCCGGGTCGACCGAGGTCAGCTTCATGTACCAGGTCCACCAGCTGGCCGCCGAGCTGAACGAGGCGGCCAGCGTGAACGAGGTCATGGCCGTCACCCGCAAGCGGATCATGGCGCCCTTCGACGCCGGCTCGTTCCTCGTCAGCACCCTCAGGGACGGCAGGCTGTGGGTGGCCGGCCACAGCGGCTACCCCACGGTCGCCCTCAGACTGCTGCACGGCGCGGCGGCCGACCCGGGCCGCCCCGACGCCGACGCCCTGCTGAAGCACACCTCGCTGTTCTTCGAGGACCGCGCGACCCTGCTCGAGTCGTATCCCATCGCCGTCGAGGACGGTATGGAAGCGGCCGTGTTCCTGCCCATCGTCGTGAGCGGCCGCCCCCTCGGCGTGTGCACCCTCGGCTTCCACCGGCCACGGACCTTCAGCTCCCAGGAGCGCGCCGTGTCGATGATGATGATGGACCTCCTCGGGCCCGCCCTGGAACGGGCGAGCCTCGGGGAGAGCGCCCGCACCCTCGCCGAGAGCCTGCAGAAGAAGCTCCTGCCGCGGGACCTGGTCGAGGTTCCCGGCATGGTCACCACGGCACGCTACGTCCCCGCTCCCTCCACCGCGGGTCTCGGCGGCGACTGGTACGACATGGTGCCCCTGCCCGGCGGACGCATCGCCCTGGTCGTCGGCGACGTCGAGGGCCACAGCATCGAGAGCTCCGTGGTCATGGGCCAGCTCCGCAGCGCGGTCCGCGCCTACGCCACGGAGGGGCACTCCCCCGGCGCCGTCATGGTGCGGGCCAACCGGCTGCTGAACGAACTCGACACCGACCTCATGGCCACCTGCTGCCTGATCAACTTCGACATCAACAGCGGGCTCGCCGAGGCCGCGCTGGCCGGCCACCCGGGCCCGCTGCTGCGCACCCCCGACGGCTTCGTCCACTCGCCCCAGCTGCCTCCCAACGTCCCGCTCGGCGTCGAGTCCGAGGCCACGTACGGTGTCACGGAACTGACCGTCACCCCCGACACGCTGCTCATGCTCTACACCGACGGCATGACCGAGTCTCGCTCCCTCGACACCGCCCTGTGGGCGCGCACCCTGCTGAAGCCCGCGTCCGCGTCGCTGGAGAAGCTCGCCGACCACCTGCTCGAAGAGGCGACCACGCACGGGACGCACCGCGACGACGTCGCCCTCCTTCTCGCCCGTTACGAGGGGCCGCGCCCCGGTCCCAACCGGCGCATCACCCGCATGACGTTCCACCGGCACGACCTGCGGGCGGTGAAGGCGGCCCGCCAGTTCATCAGCGACAGCCTCCACACCTGGGGGATGGACCAGATGATCGACAGCTTCCAGCTCGTCACCTCGGAGATCGTCACCAACGCCCTCATCCACGCCGACAGCGACGTGGACCTGCGGCTGCGTGAATACCCCGACCACCTGCGCCTGGAAGTGCGCGACGCGGACCCCACCCCACCCGTCCCCGCGTCCATCACGCTCACCGAGGACACCAACGATCACGCCGAACACGGAAGGGGCCTGATCATCGTCGACAGCCTCTCCTCCGAGTGGGGCAACTCCCCCAGCGGGCGGGGCAAGACGGTCTGGGTGGACATGTACAACCAATGACGCCTGTTCAGTGGGGATCGCTGCCGGCCGGCGCCCCGCGCCCGGTGGTCGCCTCGTCGTGCCCGGGTTCGCCGCGCGCGATCCGGGTCAGATCGGTCATCAGTGAGTTCAGCCAGGACGCCGTCGCGTAGTACAGCCGGGTTGCGCCGGGCGGCTCCTCGGCGAAGGCCCCGGGGTTCGGGGCGATGCGCGGGACGGATGCGGCCGGGGTGTCGCCTCCGGGGTCCAGCGCGGCGGAGACCAGCAGCATGCGTCCGCACACGCGGTCGCCCAGCCTGCTCACGGAGTCGGCCGCCGCGGGCACCAGTCCGGCGAGCGGCGGCTCCAGCAGGCGCTGGGCACCCCACAGGGTGTGGTGGCCGGCGATCAGCGTCGCCTGCGAGTCCACCGCGGACCCGGTCACCCGCCCGCCCGTCGACCCGAAGGGCGCCGGTTCGCTCAGGAACTGCGCGTACGCGGATTCCGCGAGGATGACGGCGTGCTGCAGCGACCGGTGGCCGTGCACGCCGGGCGGCGCGGCCACCGCTCCGCCCTCCGCCACCGAGGCACTGGTCGCCACGACGATCTCGGCCGCCCTGCGCAGGAGTTCCGCCTCGGCGTTGCGCAGTTCGTCGTGGGCGCCCCGGGGCCAGGCCAGCATGCCGAAGACCGCGCCGATCGCGCTGCCGACCAGGACGTCGAGCAGCCGTACCTCCGCCAGACGCCAGGTCGGCGGCGCGAGCTGGGCGAAGACCAGGGCCACGAGCACGGTGAACATGCCCTGCGCCCAGCCGACCCCCTTGACCGGCCCCACGGTGAAGGCGAACAGCATCCACACCGGCAGTACGGCGGCGTAGACGACGGTGTCGGTCGCCACCAGGTCGAGGACCCCGGCGGTCAGCAGGGCCCCGGCGAGGGTGCCGGTGAGCGCCTTGCGGATGGTGCCCCAGGTCTCGTCCATGGTGGTCCGGGTGAGGGTGAGGGTCGCCAGGGTGGCCCAGAAGCCGTGGGGCAGCGTGTCCACGCCGGCCACGAGCCTGGCGGCGGCCAGGGCCAGGGCGATGCGCACCGCGTTCTGGAAGAACACCGACCGCCGCTCGGCATGGCCGCGCACCCGATGCCACCACAGGGACGGGGCCCGCTCCCTGGCGTACCAGAAGCGGCCGGGAGACTCCTCCGCCGGGGCCCGGCGGCCGTGCACCGCCAGATCCGCGGCGGTGCCCATGGCGAGCGCCGCGTCGGCGATCTCCAGGACGGCCGCGTGCCGGCGCAGTACGGCGGGCGGGAACACGGGCACCAGGGCGGTCCCGTCGGCGCTGTCGTCGGCCGGGCGTGCAGCGCAGGCCGGCGAAGCGGCGGTGGCGGAGACCGTGTCCCCGGACAGGGCCGCAAGGCGGGCCCGTGCCACGGCCAGTTCCTCGTACGCGGCCACGGGAGAGGGTCCCTGCCCCAGGCAGACCGCGGTCGCCCGGGCCAGCCGCGCCACCGCGTGCAGCACGGCGGTCGCCTCGGGGCCCGGGTGGTCGCCGGGCGGGGTGGGCAGTTGCGCCAGCCTGCTGAGCAGGGTGCGGGTGGCCAGGCCGGTGTGGGTCAGGGCGCGCTCGCGCACCCCGGGCCCGGCCGGCCGTTCCGCCTCCGGCACCACCATCAGCCGCAGGGTCCGGCCGGCGTCCCGGGCGGCCCGGTCGTCCGCGTCGTCCAGGGCGTACGGAGGCGCCGCGAGGAGCGCGGCGCAGTGCGCGGCGGTCCGGGCGGCCTCGGCGGCACGCTCCCGGTACGGCGGCGGTGCGGGCTCGGGGAGGATCAGTGCCTCGGCGGCGATGAACAGCACAAGCCCGGTGGTCGTCCCGAGCAGGCGGTCGCCGAGCGAGCCGGGATCGTAGGGCGGGAACGACGGCAGGATGTAGAGGAGTTGGAGGCCCGGTGTCGCGCCGGCCAGGCGGGGGCCGCCCACGGCGGCGAAGGTCAGCGCGAAGCCGACCAGCAGCATGCCGACGACGGCGCTCCAGGTCCGCACCGACAGGTAGGTGCCGATCACCACCACGGCCCAGCACACCGGTACCAGGCGCGCCGCCACCGCGGCCCGCTGGCGTCCGGTGCCGGGGATCTTGGAGAGGCCGCCCAGAGCCACCGCCGCGAAGAGGGCGTAGGTGGCGGAGACCGGGCGGTCGAGGCCGTAGCGGAAGAGGTAGAAGCCCGTCGCGGCCACGAGCGTCACGCGCAACGCCCGGCGGCCCGAGGCCGCGTAGGTCGCCCGGATCCGGCCGGCTGGGACACCCCGCACGCTTACAGGATCACGCAACCCCGGTCACCCGGCACCTTTCCGCGCCGGCCGGCTCCTGACCCTCCGGCCCCTTCCGGCATGCCCGCGCTGTCGCCCGATCGAGGACCGCCCCCTCCATCACGCCCCGAGGGGGACCGGCGTGTGCTTGTATGCACCCCTGGCCCGGTTCAGGAGGTGGCGGATCCATGGTGTCCTGGGAGAGCGTTCTCGCGTTCGCGGCACTGGCCCTGCTGGTGATCGCGGTCCCGGGGCCGAGTGTGCTGTTCGTGATCGGCAGGGCGCTGGCCCACGGCCGCCGCACCGCGCTCGCGACGGTCCTCGGCAACCTGCTCGGCTCCTACCTCCTGGTGATCGCCGTGGCGTGGGGCCTCGGCGCGCTCGTGGAGACCTCGGCGGTGGTGTTCACGGGCGTGAAGCTGGCCGGCGCGGTGTACCTCGTCCACCTCGGCGTCCACGCCTTCCGGCACCGCAAGGCCCTGCGCGTCACGGACGTCGAGGCCCCGGCGACGGAGCGGCGCGGCGATCTGCGCACGATCCTGGACGGGGTTCTCGTGGGAGCCACCAATCCCAAGGGCATCGTGTTCTTCGCGGCCGTGCTCCCGCAGTTCGTGAACCACTCGATGGGCCACGTCCCGCTCCAGATGATGCTGCTGGGGCTGGTTCCGGTCGCCATCGGCCTGATCACGGACACCGCGTGGGGCCTGGGCGCCTCGGCCGCGCGCTCCTGGTTCGCGCGCTCGGAGCGCCGGCTGTCGATGGTCGGCGGGGCGGGCGGCCTCGCGATGATCGGCCTGGGCGTGACCGTGGCGGCGACGGGCCGCGCCGACTGACCACCGGCGCGCGCGGCCGGCCGCCTCGCCGACGTACGCGCCGGGCGTATTCGACGGGGGGGGGGGGGGGGGGGGGGGGGGGGGGGGGGGGGGGCGGGGGGGGGGGGGGNCCCCCCCCCCCCCCCCCCCCCCCCCCCCCCCCCCCCCCCCCCCCCCCCCCGCCGCATGTCACGTGGCGCCGGCCCCGGTGATGCCGTCGTCCTCCTCCACCCCCGCCTGCTCGTCACGCGCGGCCTGCGTGCCGGGCGGCGGAGCGGTCAGGTGGTCCAGGACGTTGGTGATGTGGAGCATGCGCTCCAGGACGTTCGGGCGGTTGTCCAGGTGCAGGGTGGCGCCGAGGGCACTGGCACGGCGGTGGATCATCAGCAGCGCGGAGAGACCCGAGGAGTCGATCCAGGTCAGCTCGCTGAAATCCAGCCGTACGTCCCGCAGCGGCGCCTGCTCGGCCGTCAGGCGCCCGATGACCGCTTCGAGCAGATCGTCACTCGTGTCGTAGTCGAGTTCGCCCGCCACCCGCACGGTCAGGGTGGCGGGGGCGTGGTCGAAGCCGAGGGTGAACTCGCTGGGGGGCAAGGTCGTCATGCGTGGGTGCCGGGGCCGGGGACAGGACGGGTGGAGCGGTCGTGCAGCGCGGCGACTCCCAGTTTGACGAGGTTCACGCCGCGGGGGAAGTCTCGCAGTTCACCGGCCAGGACCTCCAGGCCGGTCACCAGGGAGTGGGCGGGGACCTTGCGGGCTTCGAGGATGTCCGCGGTCCAGGTGACGAACGTGGTGAAGATGTCGGGGTCGTCGACGTAGAGGGCCGTGGACAGGAAGTCCACGACGTGGGCGATGTCCTCCGCCGTGCGCTCGCGCTGGGCGTCGCTGTAGCCGCGCATGGCGGGGAAGCGGGCGTCCAGCTCGACCAGCGTCTGCTTGACCAGCTGGGGGCGGCTACGGACGACCATCGTGTACTCCTGGTCGGCCAGGTGGGGCAGGTCGTCCACGGCATGGCGGCCGGCCGAGGGGTCCGGCCGCCTGATGCCTTCTTCCAGCACGGCGACGGCGCCAAGGGCGTCGGCCGCCCACCGGTCGGCGCGCAGTGCCCGGGCATGGCGGCCGTCGGGGCCGAAGGCGCGGCCGCCCGCCAGGACGGGGACGCCCACGGCCTGGCAGGCGCTGATGGCGGCGTGGGCCGTCGGGAGGTGGGTCGGGAGGGACCCGGAGAGCAGGACGGCCTCGGGGTTGGTGTGGTGCAGGTGGGCGACGAGGTGCGGAGTGGGGGTCTGGGCACCGAGGAAGTCGACCCGCCAGCCCCGCAGCGACAGGACCTCGGCGACGAGCCGGGCGGGGAAGGCGTGCCACTCGCCGTCCACGCAGCTGACCGTGACGCGGCCCCGGTGCTGAGGCCGGCCTCGGCCGTCGCGGTGCCGTGCGTGGGCCAGGGACGCGATGACCCGCTCGTTTATGGCGGTGGCCGCGTGCTCCTGGGCCACGGTGATGCGGTCGGCGGCCCATTCGACGCCGATCCTCTCCTGCACGGGCGCGACGACCCCGAGGAGCAGCGTCTCCTCGTCCGCACCGTCGGTGCGGGCCTGGTGAACGATGTCGGCGGCCGTGTGTTCGTCGCCGTCCGCGACGGCCTGCCACAGCCTCTCCGCGAGATCGGCCGTCGCGGTGGGACGACTCACTTCTTCCTCCCGCTGTCCGGGCCGCTTCCGTTGACCACCGTCAACGGGCCGGACCTGGGAGCGCTGATGGCCACGGCGGCCATGTCGTCGTGCCGGCCCGAGCCCAGCCACTGGGCGGCCAGCATCTGCACCCGCTCCACGATCGCCTCCGCCGGCATGCCCGCGCATTCGGCCAGCGCCCTGTGCACGCGGTGCTGGCCGAAGAGTTCGTCGCCCAGCGGGCCGCCGCGGGCCTCGGTGATGCCGTCCGTGTAGAGCAGACAGGTCTCCCCGGGTGCGAGCACCGTCTCCACCGTCCGGGTGGTGACGGTCGGCAGCGCCCCGACGAGGGTTCCGTGGGTGGGTACCTCCTCGACCGTGCCGTCGGCCCGGACGATCAGCGGCGGCAGGTGCCCCGCACTGGTCAGCCGGAGCCGCGCGCGCCCGGCCCGGCGGCGTACGGAGGCCAGGACCAGGGTCGCGAAGCGGGTGTGGTGGGAGGTGAGCAGGGCACCGTTGAGCAGGCCGAGGACCCGCTCGTGGTCGTCGGCCAGCGGCAGCAGGGCGTGCAGCGTGTTGCGGATCTTGCCGGTCAGCACCGCCGCTTCCAGGCCCTTGCCCGCCACGTCGCCGAGGACGACGAGGGTCTCCACCGACGGGTCGGACCCGGGATGGACGTCGTAGAAGTCGCCGCCGATCCGCTCGTGGTCGTTCGAGGCGCGGTAGCTGCCGGCGTACTCGACGCCGTGCACGTGGTGCAGCGCTGGCGGCAGCAGCTCGCGCATGAGCGTGGCGGTGATGGTGGTCTGTTCGGTGTAGAGGCGGGCCGCGGAGAGGGCGGCGCCGGCCCGGGCCGCGAACAGGCGGGCGAAGATCTCCTCACCCTGGGTGAACGCCTGCTCGGTGCTGGAGCGCAGCAGGATCAGTGCGCCGGCGGGCACGCCGTGGCCGGGGAGCGGGGTGACGATCACCGAGCCGACGGGTCCGGCGAAGCCGTCCGGGACCACCCAGTCGGGGATGTCGGCGGGGTTGATCCAGCGCGCGGGCACGGGCGGGAAGCCCTGCAGCGCCTCGGCCAGGCCGGGCACGCCGGAGACGTCGACCTGCTTGGTGGTCTGGGTGACGGGCTCGCCGCGGCGCGCGTACGTCAGCGGGTGGCGCCGCCCCTGGGAGGGGGCGACGAGGATGGCGGCCTCGGCGAGGTGTTCCGCGGCCATGGATGCGGCCACCTCCATGCAGCGCTGGGCGTTGAGCGTGGACAGCAGGGCGCTGGAGACCTCGGAGAGGACCTCGGACCGCGTCCGCGCGTCGCTCAGCGCGGTCTCGGCCAGGTGCCGGTCGGTGTCGTCGACCAGCCACCACACGACGTCGCCGTCGATGCCGAGGGTGGGATGCGCCTCGAAGAAGCGGTCGCCGATGGGACCGGTCGACGGGCCGGCGGACACACCGCGCGAGCCGTCGGCGATCTCCTGGTGCGCACCCCGGAGCCAGGCGGGCACTCCCTCGTGCAGCCGGTCACCGCCGGCGACGTCGGGCAGGACGCGCCGGGCCGCCTCGTTGATCCGGACCAGACCGCCGTGCCGGTCCATGACCAGCACGGGGCAGGGCGCCTCGGTCCACGTCGCGCCGACCCTGAGGTCGGCATCGGGCGGACGGGCGGGGGAACCGCGGGAAACTGACACAAGCGGAGGCACGCGCCGTGCGCACCTCACCACCTCTCTGCCCTGGAAAACAGTTGTCCTCCAGCAACCGTCCCGCATCCACCCCCTCGGTCGCAAGCCGCCCGGGAAACACGCACGGGAGCGATACACCGGACGGTGCCCCGATTCGCCCGGGTGTTCGCCGGTCGATCTCACGGTCCACGGCTCCTCGTGACGCACCGCACCCGCTGGACTGACGTGCCGCATCACGGTTCCGGCATCCGCCGACCCCGAAGCGATCCGAATCACTCATTAGGCGGCAGTGACGGATATCGCGCGATTTCCCGTCCGTGCCGCATGGGATGTTGACCTCTCCCGTCTCCCCGGTCGTCCCCGAGAGGACACGCATGCCCGCTTCCCCTTCCGAACCGGCCGACTCCGTCCCGCGCTACCCCAGGTGGTCGGACCGTCTCATACGCCAGCTGGACACCTTCGCGGCGCACAGATCCGGGGCCGAGGCGGTACCGGCCCTGGTGCTCGTCAGGCGGGACGGCGGCGACACGCGCGCCCCGGCCTTCGTGATCCGTGAGTACAGACACCGGCTGTCACGGGACCGCGGGAGCCCGCGCTTCCAGGTGCCGCACGCCGTCGTCGACGATGCGGAGCTGACCGGCGGCTTCCTGGCGGCCATCGACCGCGTGGCACTGCGGTTCCAGCTCACCATGCCGTCCGGCCGGCTGCGGCTGCCGACCTTCCACACCTGCCGGACGGTGCTGGGCGCGGAGAGCGGCAGCGGCGACGTCCAAGCACAACAGCAGCCACTCGTCGAGGAGTTGTACGCGGCGCTGCTGGCCCGGCGGCAGACGCTGCGGGCCGGCGCCCGCCTCGCGGAGTTCCTGGGCCGGCACTTCCTGACCGGCTGGCTGCAGGGGCTCGTCGCCGCGCTGATCGTCGGCTTTCCCAAGCTGTGCTACCGGTTCCATCTGCGCCACTGGGGCCTGCGCTGGGTCGCGGAAGAGAGCGGCGCGGGCAGTTTCCTGGACGCCGCGCTCGGTTTCTGCCAGGACGGCGACGCGGACGCGGAGGACCCGCGCGTGCGCCGCATCCTGCTGCGCGCGCTGCTCACCGACCTGCGCCGGGCCACCCGCGGCAGAAGCTGGCTCAGCCACCTGTGGGCCAGGCGCCGCTGGTCGTTCGTCGTGCTCATCCCGGAGATCGACGACGTGGACGGCCCCGGCCGGGCGTTCCTCGACACGTTCGAAGAGCTGGCCGGCGACCGGTCGTCCCGGCCGCTGCTCGTCCTGGCCGCCTGCGCGGGCACCCCGCCGGACTACGCCGCCCCGCTGGGCGCCGAGCCCGAGAGGCCCAACGGCGTCGCCGACATGGTGTTCACCTTCCTCAAGGAGGGCAGCGCCGAACCCGTACGCCTGGTCACGCTGCCGGCCGAGGACGACACGGACGGCACGGCGCAGAAGAAGATCGGGGCGCACCCGGGGGTCAGCGCCCGCAGGGACCGCTTCGCGGACTGGCTGCGCCCGGCCGCACTGCCCGTCCTGGCCACGGCCACCGCCGGCATCGTCCTGGCACCGCACTACCTCTGGCCGGCCACGCCCGCCGCCCGGCCGGCACCGCCGTCGTGCGTCAGGGTCGGTACGGGTGAACGGGTGGGTGTCACCGACGGCACGCAGTGCGATCTCGCCGTACCGGGCAAGCCCGGGAAGGAACTGCGGGACCTGGAGCGCCAGGCCGCCGCGGAGAACGCCGGTGTCCCCGACGGTCGTTACCGCACGCTGGTCTTCCTGGCTCCCTTGAGCCTGCAGAACGGTGTGTACGACGACCCGCCGATCGGCCTGCAGATCCTGCGCGGGGTCATCGCCCAGCAGCACCGGCTCAACAACGAGGTCCGGCAGAACAAGATGCCGATCCGGCTGCTCATCGCCAACACCGGCCAGTACTTCCAGTACGGCTCCCACCACGCCGGGACGCCGAAGGCGCCGGACGTGACGAAGATGATCATCAGTCGGCAGCGGAAGGACCACATCGCCGCGGTCATCGGCATCACCCAGAGCCGCCCCGAGTCGCTGAACGCGGTGCGGGAACTCGACCAGGCCGGAATCCCGGTGATCGCCAACGGGGTGACCGGCAGCAACATGGTCGGCCCCGACTCACCACAGCGCTACTTCCAGATCTCGGCGCCCAACGCGCGGGTCGCGCCGGTCCTCGCCGACTTCATCGGCCACTCCCCGGCGGTCCGGGAACTCACCAGCAACAGCCCGCACGCCGTCGTCGTCTACGACCCCACCGACAGCTACTTCAGCACCGACCTGAAGAACCTGTTCGTCGCCGCCTACCGGGGACAAGGCGGCGTCGACGAGATCACCTACAGCGAGAAGCCCGGCGCGACGACTCCCGACAACATCGCCACCGACATCTGCAACCGGGTCGCGGCCACCCACGGCGTCGTCGTCTACCTCGGCCGGTCCGGAGTCCTGCCCAGCCTCCTCAACGCGATGCAGAACGCGGGCGGTCAGTGCCAGCCGCCGCGGGGCAGCACCATTCCGCTGATCGCGGAGAGCGCCCCCATCGACTTCCAGCTTCATCCCGTGCGCACCGCGCACGCCTACCCGTACATGACGCTCCTCTACGAGACGGCGAACGCGCCCACGCACTCCCGCGATCCCTACGCGCAGTTCACCCGGGAGTTCGCCGCCGTCTTCGGCCACCGCAGCGCCGACGCCGACGCCGCGGGCGGCTTCGACACCGTGGGCATCGTCACCAAGGTCATCGAGAATCTGCTGCCCGCGTCCCGCGACGTCCAGCCCAACGACATCTACCTCTGGCTCACCGCCCACGGCGTGGCCCAGTACCCGGGCGCGTCCGGGGTGCTCCGCCTGGACGGCAAGGACAAGTACCCGCCGGACAAGGCGGTCTTCATCCGCGAGATCGCCCAGCCGGACGGCACCACCTCGACGCCGCTCAGCTGTGGGCTCCTGCCCGACCGGCGGAACCCGGCCGAGTGGGGAACGCCACCCGACACCTTCCCCTGCCCGAGGGACGGCGCGGCGCCACCCGCCGGCTGAGGTCAGGGGCCGGCCCGAGCGCGCGCCGCTCAGGAGGTGCCGAGGAACCCTTCGAGCGCCTCGGCGACCTCGTCCGGGGCCTCGACCTGCGGATAGTGGCCGACGGCGGGTGGCCCGGCCAGTTCCGTGACCGTCGCGTGCGGCATGCGCTCCCTGATGCGCGGCAGCACATGGGCGCCGCTGATCGGGTCGGCGGGCCCCCACACGAACAGCGTGGGGCCCCGGTGTCCCTCCAGCGCCCGCACCCAGCGGTCGCCGTGCGTACGCCGCTCGTCGATGTAGCGCAGCAGCCGCGGCGCCAGCAGGTGGCCGCCGTCGCGGGAGACGCTCTCCCACAGGACGTGCAGGTCCTGGTCCGGTACGGCCCGGCCCAGGACCCGGCGCATGGAGGAACGGAAACCGCGCTCGGTGACGGCGCGGACGAGCAACGGCCCGAGCGGGCCGTGCAGGAGCCGCTGGACGGTGAGGGGACGGTGCAGATCGGGGTACAGGCCGCCGTTCAGCCAGGCCGTCCTGGTGATCCGGCCGGGGTCGCGCGCGAGCAGTTCCTGGGCGACGCTCACTCCGTAGTCGTGGGCGACGAGGGCGGTGTCGCCGACGGCGAGGCGGCGCCAGACGTCCTCCACCAGGTCGGCCTGTTCGAGCACGGAGTACCGGTGTCCGCGCGGTTTGTCGCTGTGCCCGAAACCGAGCAGGTCGAGGGTGATGACGCGGTGGCCTCGCGCCGCCAGCCGGGGCACGATCGGCGCCCAGTCGTGGGAGGAGGTGGGGAAGCCGTGCACGAGCGTCACCGGCGTACCGGCGGCGGGGCCGTCCTGGCGGACGAACAGCCTGTGCGCGCCCGTGCGCCCGTGGACGGTCGTCCGGTCTCCCCCGGCGGCCCAGTGCGCGCCGGAGGGCAGGGTGGTGCGGGACACTAGCGGCCCTCCCGGGTGCCGGCGATGCCGTCGAGGAGGCAGCGCAGACCGTAGTCGAACTCGTCGTCGCCGTCCGGGCCGCCGAGCAGCGCGGAGTGGGCCGTGACGAGCGGGTGCCTCCCGGCGGGCAGTGCGGCGAACAGGCCGGTCATGGCGGCGCGTTGTCCGGGCGTACGATCCGCTCCCCCGGTGTCCAGCACCACGGCGCCGACCACGTAGTGGGTGACGGTGAGGTAGATGCGCACCGCGCTCTCGGCCGGCCAGCCCGCCTCGGTCAGCAGTCGCAGCCCCTGTTCCCGTGCCAGGAGGGCGTTGGGGCCGAGGAGCCGGCCGCGGGTGAGCAGGGGGACGAGCGCACGGTGCGCGAGGAGCACGCGACGGTACTCCCGCGCCCCCGCCTCGGTACCGGCCCGCCAGTCCACGCCCGGTGCCGGCAGGGTGATCTCCCCCAGCATGTGGTCGACCAGCTCGACGAGCAGGGCCTCGCGGCTCGGCACATGACGGTAGAGGGAGGTGTGGCGGACGTTCAGCCGTTCTGCCACCGTCCGCATCGTCAGCGCGTCCAGTCCCTCCTCGTCGGCGACACGGAGGGCGGCCCGCATGATCGCCTCCAGCGAGAGCCCGTCGGGCCTGGACCGCCGACGGGCGCGGGCGGCGTAGCGGGCGGTCCACCAGGCGGGCGAGCCGACGTCCGGGGGCGGGTTCTCCTGGTCGTGCGTGGTCATCCGATCCGCCATCCGTCAGCTCATGTCCTGGATTGCCGGCCGCCGGGGAGTGAGCGCCCGCGTCCAGTGGACGCACTTTATGCGTCCACTGGACGCGTGACAAGGGCCGCGTAAGGAAGAGGACCGCCTGTCCGTCGGCAGGTGGGGAGCCTCAGGAGCCGGAGGGGCTCGCGCCGCGCGCGCCGTCCTGCTGGAGGAGGGCGCTGATCTGAGCGATGTCGGCGGCGATGGACAGGATCGCGTCGGCGGAAGCCGCCATGGCGTCGTTGAAGACGACGGCGAACAGCTGGTACCGGCCGCCCCCGACGTCGAGGTATCCGGCCATGGCGCGGGAGTTGACCAGTGCCTGGCCGGTGAGGCTGTTTCCGACCGCTCGGGTCCCGGTCTTCGCGAAGACCCTGCCCTTGGCGGGGCTGTCGGCACCGAAGAGGGCGAGGTCCCCGCTCGTGCCCAGGATCGGCAGCGCCTCCCGGAATCGCGCCGCCTGGGGTGTGGTCGTCCAGTACTTCAGCAGCGGCATGTAGGCGCGGGGCGTGAAGGCGTCGCCGGACACTCCGCCCTCGCCGTCGGCCTGCGATGCCTGGGCGGGATCGACGCCGGCCTTGGTGTTGAACGCGTTGACGGCGGGGAATCCGTCCTCGCAGTTCCTGCTGCCGCGCCGCACGGCGAGCATGCACACCTGCAGGTCGGCGCCCAGGTTGTGGCTGACCTTGAGGATCAGCGTCGCCTCCTGCGAGAAGGGCGCGGAGACCAGTTTCGCGACCGGGTCCCCCGTCGGGGTGCGGGCCGGGGGCGCGGGGGCGCGGCCGGTCGCCGGGGCGTCCACGGTGACGCCCGCGCGCTCCAGGGCCTCGATGAAGGCGGTGCGGGCGAAGGGCGCCGGGTCCGTGATCGGGGCGGTGACCAGCCACGGATCGGCGTCGGCCGCCAGTGTGCCGGTCACCTTGATGACACCGTTCGTGCCCGTGGCGGCCGTGATGGCGGTCGGCTTCCCCGCGGGGACGGTCCTGACGTCGTAGGAGACCGAGTTCCGGGCGGTCTGCGGGCGCCAGGTGAACGAGGCCTTCCGGCCGGGCCGCGTGGGCGTGCTCAGGATGTCGACGAGGTTGTCGTTGATGATGATCGGCGTCGGGTTCGTCGTGAGGTCCGGGTCCGGGGCGAAGAGGCGGTCCTCGACGCTCACGTCGCCTGTGACGTGCCGGATGCCCCGGGCACGCACCTGCTGAGCCAGGCTGTTCAGTCCGGCGAGGGGGTTCTCGGGGGTCAGGGTGGCGTGGCCGGGCAGGGCGTCGGCGTAGGTGTGGTCCACGGGCCGGTAATCGAGGGTGCCGTTCGGCTTGGTGCGGCCGCCCATCGTCAGATCGCCCGAGCCGACCAGCACCAGGCTGCCGTCCAGGGTGTCGCCGTGCACCTGGCCCTGTGCGTACACCGGCGTGGTGATGCGGTGGTCGCCGCCGAAGGCGTCCCAGGCGGTCGACACGGTGAACAGCTTGGTCGTCGAGCCGGGCACGAACAGTCGCTCCGGGTTCAGCGAGGTGAGCGTGCGCCCGCTGACCGGGTCGACCACCAGCAGGCCGAACTGTCCGTGTCGGTAGACGGGCTTGTCCATGATCTTCTGAATACGCGGGTCGATCCGTACCCCTCCCGTCTCCGCCGAGGCCCCGGTGCACGCGCCGGACAGCAGCGCGAGCGAGCACAGGCACAGCCATGCGGCCGTCGCGCGGCGCCACGTCGCACGCCGGGCGCGGCTCCGGACGTCTCCGGAGCGCCTCCCGGGTACGCACGCGCGACCGGCCCGCGCACCGGAGCCGTACGGGCCGCCGACCAGCCCGTGTCTCGCGTACTTCGCCATGCGCGGCCCTCCCTGTTCGCGGACGGGAGCGGCCGCCCGTCTCCGGGTAACCAGCGTCCTGGGGGTCGCGGCGGTGTGCGCGCCGGGCAACGCATACGGGTGCCCCGTGTCGGCGTCAGCGGTGTGGGGCAGGTCGCGGTCGGCTGCCGCGGTCGGCTTGCGCGGTTTCCAGCCCCCTGGCAGGCGAAACCAGGCGAAACCCGTAGCGATTGCCGATGCGGGCAGAGCCGGTGGGGGCGGAGGCCGGGGGAAGCACGGCGGAGGCCGGGGGAAGCACGGATGCGGAGGCACTCGGG
>NZ_JAJSZC010000258.1:0-10112 GCF_036815105.1 Streptomyces sp. IBSBF 3136 | reverse complement strand
CCCCTGCCCCCCTCCCAGGCCCCCCCGTAACCGCGTCCGACGCGTCGTCGTATGCCTCTGGCACGAGTCCGGGCGCGCCGGGGTCGGCAGATCGGCTGGAAAAATGTGGTGAGGCGCCGAGCGGGCACTGTCCGTGTGTCCGTTCGGTGATGTGCCGACCTCCCGTTCACCCTGATGTCGCCCGTCCGTTTCCCGTGCGTGCCACTCTCCCCGCGCTGGGTTCGGGCGGTGGCGGTGAAGGGGCGGGCGGGACCATGGAGAGTGGGCCGGCGATCTTCGCGGGAGTGGTGTTCGCCCTGTTCGGAGGGGCTCTGCTGGTGTGGACCGGCACTCGGGTCCGGCGCGGCGAACCGGTCGCCCTCGGTGTGAACCAGGTCGCATCGACGGCCCTCGCCGGCACCGCCGGCGTCCTCGCGCTCGGCCTCGGCGCGTACTGTCTCACCCGCCTCTGACATCGGCGGCCGTCGTGCCGTACGGGTAATTGGAGCGTCACGCTCCGGACAGGGGTCGCGGGACCGCTGCCCACTCCGGGCGGCAGGAATGCCGGTAGTCGGGTTACCGTTCGAGTGGCCGTTGTGGGCTTTTCCCGTTTGACACGGGGGCGGGATGTAGCGTCACACTCCGCAGCGTCACACGAGCCAGAAGCACGCCGCGACCCCGGGACCAAGGCCTGGGGAGGCCACAGCGTCGACCGGAGAGAAGAGCGAAGTTGTCCCCGACCAGCGAGACCGCACAGGGCGGCCGCCGACTCGTCATCGTCGAGTCGCCTGCCAAGGCGAAGACGATCAAGGGCTACCTCGGCCCCGGCTACGTAGTCGAGGCGAGCGTCGGGCACATCCGTGACCTTCCGAACGGCGCCGCCGAGGTGCCCGACAAGTACACCGGTGAGGTCCGCCGCCTCGGTGTGGACGTCGAACATGACTTCCAGCCGATCTATGTGGTCAACGCCGACAAGAAGGCGCAGGTCAAGAAGCTCAAGGACCTGCTGAAGGACTCCGACGAGCTTTTCCTCGCTACCGATGAGGACCGGGAGGGCGAGGCGATCGCCTGGCACCTCCAGGAGGTCCTCAAGCCGAAGATCCCCGTCAAGCGGATGGTCTTCCACGAGATCACCAAGGACGCGATCCGCGAGGCCGTCGCCAACCCGCGCCAGCTCAACCAGAAGCTGGTCGACGCCCAGGAGACCCGCCGCATCCTCGACCGCCTCTACGGCTACGAGGTCTCGCCGGTCCTGTGGAAGAAGGTCATGCCGCGCCTGTCGGCCGGCCGTGTCCAGTCCGTGGCGACCCGGCTCGTCGTCGAGCGGGAACGCGAGCGCATCGCCTTCCGTTCCGCCGAGTACTGGGACCTGACCGGCACCTTCGGCACCGGCCGGGCCGGTGACCCGAGCGACCCGTCGTCCCTCGTCGCCCGCCTGCAGACGGTCGACGGCCGGCGCGTCGCCCAGGGCCGCGACTTCGACTCCCTCGGCCAGATCAAGAGCGCGAACACCCTCCACCTCGACGAGGCGAACGCCCGCGCCCTCGCCGCCGCCCTGGAGAACACCCGCTTCTCCGTGCGCTCGGTCGAGTCCAAGCCGTACCGCCGCTCGCCGTACGCCCCGTTCCGTACGACGACGCTGCAGCAGGAGGCCAGCCGCAAGCTCGGCTTCGGCGCGAAGGCCACCATGCAGGTGGCCCAGAAGCTGTACGAGAACGGCTACATCACGTACATGCGTACGGACTCCACGACGCTGAGCGAGACCGCGATCGCGGCCGCCCGCGCCCAGGTCACGCAGCTGTACGGGGCCGACTACCTGCCGCCCCAGCCGCGCACGTACGCCGGGAAGGTCAAGAACGCCCAGGAGGCGCACGAGGCGATCCGCCCCTCGGGTGATCGTTTCCGCACCCCGGCGGAGACCGGTCTGACCGGCGACCAGTTCAAGCTCTACGAGCTGATCTGGAAGCGGACCGTCGCCTCCCAGATGAAGGACGCGACGGGCAACTCCGTCACCGTGAAGATCGGTGGCACCGCCGCCGACGGCCGGGACGTCGAGTTCAGCGCGTCCGGCAAGACGATCACCTTCCACGGCTTCCTGAAGGCCTACGTCGAGGGCGCCGACGACCCGAACGCCGAGCTGGACGACCGCGAGCGCCGGCTGCCTCAGGTCACCGAGGGCGACGCGCTGTCCGCCGAGGAGATCACGGTCGACGGCCACGCCACCAAGCCCCCGGCCCGCTACACCGAGGCCTCCCTGGTCAAGGAGCTGGAAGAGCGCGAGATCGGCCGCCCGTCGACGTACGCGTCGATCATCGGCACGATCCTCGACCGCGGCTACGTCTTCAAGAAGGGCACGGCCCTGGTGCCGTCCTTCCTGTCCTTCGCCGTGGTCAACCTCCTGGAGAAGCACTTCGGGCGGCTCGTCGACTACGACTTCACGGCCAGGATGGAGGACGACCTCGACCGCATCGCACGCGGCGAGGCGCAGGCCGTGCCGTGGCTGAAGCGCTTCTACTTCGGCGAGGGCAACGTCGCCGGCGCCGCGGCGGACGCCGGCAACGGCGACGGGGACCACCTCGGTGGCCTCAAGGAGCTGGTGACCGACCTGGGCGCGATCGACGCGCGTGAGGTGTCCTCGTTCCCGGTGGGCAACGACATCGTGCTCCGTGTCGGCCGCTACGGCCCCTACATCGAGCGCGGCGAGAAGGACACCGAGCAGCACCAGCGCGCCGACATCCCGGACGACCTGGCGCCCGACGAGCTGAACGTCGAGCTGGCCGAGGAGCTGCTGGCCAAGCCCAGCGGCGACTTCGAGCTGGGCGCCGACCCGGCCACCGGCCACCAGATCGTCGCCAAGGACGGCCGCTACGGCCCGTACGTCACCGAGATCCTCCCCGAGGGCACCCCGAAGACCGGCAAGAACGCGGTCAAGCCGCGCACCGCCTCCCTCTTCAAGTCCATGGCGCTGGACACGGTGACCCTCGACGACGCGCTGAAGCTGATGTCGCTGCCGCGTGTCGTCGGCACCGACGCCGACGGGGTGGAGATCACCGCCCAGAACGGCCGCTACGGCCCGTACCTGAAGAAGGGCACGGACTCGCGCTCGCTCCAGGCCGAGGACCAGCTCTTCACGATCACGCTGGAGGAGGCACAGGCGATCTACGCCCAGCCGAAGCAGCGTGGCCGTGCCGCCGCCAAGCCGCCGCTGAAGGAACTCGGCGAGGACCCGGTCTCCGGCAAGCCGGTCGTGGTCAAGGACGGCCGCTTCGGCCCGTACGTCACCGACGGCGAGACCAACGCCACCCTGCGCTCGGACGACAGTGTGGAAGCGATCACACCGGAGCGCGGCTTCGAGCTGCTCGCCGAGAAGCGGGCGAAGGGGCCCGCCAAGAAGACGGCGAAGAAGGCCCCGGCCAAGAAGGCCGCTCCGGCGAAGAAGACCGCCGCCAAGAAGACGGCGGCCAAGAAGACCACCGCGGCGAAGAAGACCACGGCCAAGAAGACCACCGCCAAGAAGGCGACGGCTTCGAAGGCCACGGCCTCCGGCACCGAGGACTGACACCCCGTCGGACCGCCCCGTCGGACCGCCGGACGGCCCGCACCCGGCTTCGCGAACGAACGCCCCGGCATCACTTCGGTGTCGGGGCGCGCGGACGTCCGGGTGGCCTGGGTGTGGTGTCGGATCCTGCGGATAGGCTGAACGCATGACGCGAGCCGAGCAGCCAACGGCCCCCACCGCAGCACCGGACGACGCCCTGGTCGCGGACTCCCGCGAACGCGCAGTCCGTTCCCTGCTGCGCCGACCGGAGTTGAGGCGCCTGTGGAGCGCACAGCTCGTGAGCGGCGTCGGTGACGCCCTCGCGCTCCTCGTCCTGGTCCTCCTCGTCCTCCAGGCCGCCGTCGCCGAGGGTTCCTTCGGCGGCGGCTACCGGGGCGTGGCGTTCGCAGTGGCGACGGTCTTCGCCGCGCGCGTCCTCGCCACCCTGCTCTTCGGCGCGGTCCTCCTGGGCCCGCTGACCACGCTCACCGCCCCCGAGGGCCCGCTCGACCGCCGCTGGACCATGGTCGGCGCCGACGGCCTGCGGGCCGCGCTGCTGATCATCGCGCCCCTGTGGATCGACTGGAGCCGGGCCAACGCGCTCGCGATCCTGCTGGTCACCGTGTTCGTCGTCGGCGTCGCCGAACGGCTGTGGACGGTGTGCCGGGAGAGCGCGGCTCCGGCCCTGCTGCCGGCCCCGCCCCTGGAGGGCGCCACGGTACGACCGCTGCCTGACCACCTGGACGCCCTGCGCCGCCTGTCGCTGCGCACCGGCTTCCTGGCCGTCCCGCTGGCGGCCGCCGCGCTCGTCGTGGCCGCACTGCTCAACAACCTGCTCGCCGCCGGCATCGTCTGGTTCGACCAGCACCACGCGGCCCTCGCCGCGTACGTGGCGGCGGGACTGTTCGCCGCGTCCCTGTCCGTGCTCACGGCGCTGGAGCTGCCCGGCCGGAGCACCCCGCGCCCGCGGTCCCCGCTGGAGGGCCTGCGCCGCCCCCGCACCGGCACCGGCGTCGACAAGGGCCGTACCGGCGCGATCCCGCTGCTCGTCCCGGCCTGCGCCGCCGTCGCCGGAGCCATCGCCGCCGCGGTCGCGGTGTGCGTGCTGCACGCCACCGACCTGGGCGGCGGCCCGGTCCTCTACGGCCTGCTGGTCCTCGGCCTGACCGGCGGGGTCGCCGTCGGCATCCGTACGGCGCCCTCGGTGCTGCCCTCGCTCTCCCGCCGCCGGCTGCTCGCCCTCGCGATCGCCTTCACCGGCATCGCCCTGCTCGCCGCCGGTCTCGTCCCGGACGTCACCACCGTCCTGCTGATCGTCACGCTGGCCGGCATCGCCGCGGGCGTGGCCGCCAACACCGGGCACGCCCTGCTCGACCAGGAGACCGAGGAGTACCGCCGGGCTCGGGTCACCGAGCACCTGCACGCGGTGGTGCGGGTCTTCATAGCGCTGGGCACCGTGATCGCCCCCGTGGTCGCCGGACTGATCGGCCGGCACCGGATGGAGAACGGCCGCTTCGTCTTCGCGCACGGCGGCGCCTCCTTCACGCTGATGCTGGTCGGCGCGCTGCTGCTGCCGGTGGCCGCGCTGGTGCTCGCCAAGGTCGACGACCGCTCGGGCATCCCGCTGCGGCAGGACCTCAGGGACGCGCTGCTCGGCGGCGACGACCCGGACGCGGTCCCGGCGACGAACGGTTTCTTCATCGCCCTGGAGGGCGGGGACGGAGCCGGCAAGTCCACCCAGGCCGAGGCGCTCGCCGACTGGATCCGCGCCAAGGGCCACGAGGTCGTGCTCACCCGCGAGCCGGGAGCCACCCCCGTGGGCAAGCGGCTGCGCTCGATCCTGCTGGACGTGTCCTCGGCGGGCCTGTCGCACCGCGCGGAGGCGCTGCTGTACGCGGCCGACCGGGCCGAGCACGTCGACACCGTCGTACGCCCCGCCCTGGAGCGCGGCGCGGTCGTCATCTCCGACCGGTACATCGACTCCTCCGTGGCCTACCAGGGCGCGGGCCGTGACCTGTCCCCGACCGAGATCGCCCGCATCAACCGCTGGGCGACCCACGGGCTCGTCCCGCACCTGACCGTCCTGCTCGACGTTTCCCCGGAGGCCGCGCGCGAGCGGTTCACCGAGGCGCCGGACCGGCTGGAGTCGGAGCCGGCCGAGTTCCACGCGCGCGTACGGGCCGGTTTCCTCACCCTCGCCGCCTCCGATCCGGGCCGCTACCTGGTGGTGGACGCCGGGCAGGAGCCCGAGGCCGTCACCACCGTCATCCGGCACCGCCTCGACACCGTGCTGCCGCTCTCCGAGGCCGAGATCAAGGCTCAGGAGGAGGCGCGCAGGAAGGCCGAGGAGGAGGCCCGCCGCAAGGCGGAGGAGGAGGCCGCGCGCAAGGCGGAGGAGGAGCGCCTGGAGCGTGAGCGCCAGGAGCAGCTCGCCAAGCTGCGCGCCGAGGAGGAGGAGCGCAAGCGCCGCGAGCTGGAGGAGGCGCAGCGCCGCGAGGCCGAACGGCAGGCGGAGGAGGCCCGGCTGCGGGCGGAGGAAGCACGCCGGCGCGCCGAGGAGGAGCGACAGCGGCTGTTCGCCGAGGAGCAGGCGCGGGCCGAGGAGGAGGCCCGCCGCAAGGCCGACGAGGAGCGGCGGCGCAAGCAGGCCGAGGAAGAGGCCCGGCTGCGGGCCGAGGAAGAGGCACGGCAGGCCCGGCTGCGCGCCGAGGAGGAGGCGCGGCGCCTGGAGAAGCAGCGCAAGGCCGAGGAAGCCCTGCTGCGCGCCGAGGAGGCCCGCCGGCAGGCGGCCGCGGCCGCGGCGGCGGCCGACGAGGCGGCCCGCCGGCCCAGCACTCCGCGGCCCAAGGCGCCGGGCCTGAGCGCCGGCGCGGCTGCCCGGCCCGCCCCGGCGGTCGCGCCGGGCGTGGACGAGACGGTGCCGACGCCGGTCGTGTCCCCCGGGAACGAGGAGACCGCCGTGCTGCGTCCGGTGCGTGAGGACCGGGCGGACGGCACGGGTTCGTCCCGGTCCGGCCGCGACTCCGAGGTGACGGCCGAGCTGCCCCAGCCGCCCGCCCCCGGCGCGGCGGACGAGACGGCCGTCCTGCCTCCGGTGCCGCCGGGCGCGGCGGACGAGACCGCCGTGCTGCCACCCGTCTCAGCCGACGAGACGGCCGTCCTGCCGCCGGTGCCGCCGGGCGCGGGCGACGAGACCGCCGTGCTGCCGCCCGTACGGGACGCCGACGCGGGCCACCGGGTGCCGCCCGGCTTCTTCAGGGATGAGCGGCCCGCGGCGGGACCCGACGGCTCCGAGGGCCGTACGCGCGAGATGCCCCAGCTGGACGCCGACGGCACGCCCCGCCGCAGGCCCCGCCCCGACTGGGCCGAGGAGACCCCGCTGGACGACCTGCCCAGCCTGGCGGACGAACTGCTGGGGTCCTACGACGAGCGGGAGTTCCCGGATCGCCGGGAGCAGGGGGACCCCGGTGAGGACCAGGGCCGCCGGGGCCGGGGACGCGGCCGCCGCGGCTGAACGCACACCTGAACGCGCACACCTGGACAACGGCAGGGCGGCGCCCACCGGGCCCTTCGGGGGAACCGGCGGGCGCCGCCCTCGTTGTCGGTGCCCACCCGCACAATGGATCCCGGAACGCGGAACGTGACGGAAGGGCGGCGTGACCCATGACCGTGTGGGACGACCTCGTCGGGCAGGAGAAGGTGAGCGCGGTGCTCGACGCAGCCGCGCGGGACGCCGACGCCCTGGTCACGGCCGCCGCGGCGGCCGAGCCGCCGCCCGAGGCGTCGAAGATGACCCACGCCTGGCTGTTCACGGGCCCGCCCGGGGCGGGCCGTCACCAGACGGCCCGGGCCTTCGCCGCGGCCCTGCAGTGTGTGAGCCCCGACCGCGCCCTCGGCGGTTCCCCCGGCTGCGGCTTCTGCGACGGCTGCCACACCGCGCTGCTCGGCACCCACGCGGACGTCTCCACGGTCGCCGCCGTGGGCGCGGAGATCCTGGTCAAGGACATGCGGGACACCGTCCGCAAGTCGTTCACCGCGCCCGCGAACGGTCGCTGGCAGATCATCCTGGTCGAGGACGCCGAGCGGCTGAACGAGAAGTCGGCCAACGCCGTCCTCAAGGCCGTCGAGGAACCGGCGCCGCGCACGGTCTGGCTGCTGTGCGCGCCCTCCATCGAGGACGTCCTGCCCACGATCCGCTCCCGCTGCCGCCACCTGAACCTGAGCACGCCCTCCGTGGCCGCGGTCGCCGACATGCTCGTACGGCGCGACGGCATCGAACCCGAGGTGGCGGCGGCCGCCGCGCGCGCCACCCAGGGGCACGTGGACCGGGCCCGCCGCCTGGCCACCGACCCGGCGGCCCGCGAACGCCGCGCCGCCGTGCTGAGACTCCCGCTGCGCCTGGACGAGGTGGGTGCCTGCCTCCGGGCGGCGCAGGAGCTGGTCGACGCGGCCGCCGAGGACGCCAAGCAGCTCGCCGAGGAGATGGACGGCAAGGAGGCCGAGGAGCTGAAGACGGCGCTGGGCGCGGTCCAGGGCGGCCGGCTGCCGCGCGGCACGGCGGGGGTGATGAAGGACCTGGAGGACATGCAGAAGCGCCGCCGGACCCGCACCCAGCGCGACAGCCTGGACGTCGCCCTCGGTGACCTCACCGGTTTCTACCGCGACGTCCTCGCTCTCCAGCTCGGCTCGCGTGTGGCGATCGCCAACGCCGACACCGCCGACTCCGCGGCCGCCCTGGACCGGCTGGCCCGGGGCAGCACGCCGGAGTCCACGCTCCGCCGCATCGAGGCGATCGCCGCCTGCCGCGAGGCCCTGGACCGCAATGTGGCGCCGCTGCTGGCGGTGGAGGCGATGACGATGGCCCTGCGGGCGGGGTGAGCCGGGCGTACGGTGGTTGACGGACCGCGTCCCCCGTACGAGGCGTCGGCCCGCACGCACCGCACCTGTTCCGTCGCACAGCGTTACGCTCGCCTGATGCAGACCTGGCCTTCCCCTCGCCGGACCCGCCGCCCACGGACCCGCGGCCGCCACCGGGCGGCGCCGCGCGCCATGGGCGCCCTGATCGCCGCCGCCGCGCTGCTCGTGTCCGCCTGCTCCGCCGGTGGTCCGAGCACGTCGGCCCGCGGTGCGGCCGAGGCGGCGCTGGCCGCGCTGCCGAGCGCCACGCCGACGGCGCTGTCGTCGTACTACCACCAGCACCTGCAGTGGCACGACTGCGGAGTCTCCGGCTTCCAGTGCGCCACGATGAAGGCACCGCTGGACTACGACAAGCCCGGCGCGGGCGACATCCGGCTCGCCGTCGCCCGCAAGAACGCCACCGGCAAGGCGAAGCCGATCGGATCGCTGCTGGTCAACCCGGGCGGCCCCGGCGGTTCGGCGATCGGCTACCTCCAGCAGTACGCCGGGGTCGGCTACCCCGCCGAGATCCGCGCCCGCTACGACATGGTCGCGATGGACCCGCGGGGCGTCGCCCGCAGCGAGCCGGTCGAATGCCTCACCGGCCGCCAGATGGACACGTACACCGCGACCGACACCACGCCCGACGACCAGCGGGAGACGGACGCGCTGATCGGGCAGTACAAGAAGTTCGCGGAGAGCTGCGGTGCGCACTCGGCGCGGCTGCTGCGGCACGTGTCCACCGTCGAGGCGGCGCGGGACATGGACATCCTGCGCGCGGTGCTCGGCGACCCCAGGCTGAATTACGTGGGGGCCTCGTACGGCACCTTCCTCGGCGCGACGTACGCGGGCCTGTTCCCGCACCGGGTGGGCCGCCTGGTGCTGGACGGGGCGATGGACCCGTCGCTCGACGCCCGGCGGCTCAACCTCGGCCAGACGGCGGGCTTCGAGACGGCGTTCCAGGCGTTCGCGAAGGACTGCGTACGCCAGACCGACTGCCCGCTCGGCGGCAAGGGCACCACGCCCGCGCAGGTCGGCGACCACCTCAGGGCCTTCTTCCGCAAGCTCGACGCCCATCCCATCCCGGCGGGTGACGCGAGCGGGCGCAAGCTCGGCGAGTCGCTGGCCACCACGGGGGTGATCGCGGCGATGTACGACCAGGCCGCCTGGGGGCAGCTGCGCGAGGCGCTGACCTCGGCGATGAAGGACAACGACGGCGCAGGGCTGCTCGCCCTCTCCGACAGCTACTACGAACGCGACGCGAAGGGCGGCTACAGCAACCTGATGATGGCCAACGCGGCCGTGAACTGCCTGGACCTGCCGTCCGCCTTCGCCAACCCCGCGCAGGTGAAGCAGGCGCTGCCGGAGTTCGAGAAGGCGTCCCCGGTCTTCGGTGACGGCCTGGCCTGGGCCTCGCTGAACTGCGCGTACTGGCCGGTGCACGCCACCGGCAAGCCGCACCGGATCGAGGCCAGGGGGGCCGCGCCCATCGTGGTCGTCGGCACCACCCGCGACCCGGCGACTCCCTACCCGTGGGCCCAGTCCCTCGCCCGCCAGCTCTCCTCCGGGCGCCTGCTGACCTACGTCGGCGACGGCCACACCGCCTACGGCCGGGGCAGCTCCTGCATCGACTCGGCGATCGACACCTACCTGCTCCACGGCACCCCGCCGCCCGCCGGCAAGCGCTGCACCTGACCCC
>NZ_JAJSZC010000257.1:0-10247 GCF_036815105.1 Streptomyces sp. IBSBF 3136 | reverse complement strand
CCCCCCCCCCCGGGCCGGGCGGCCGGCCTAGCCGGGGGACAATGACCCGGCCCGACGGCCTACGAACGGACCAGGCGCGCGGAAACCGCTCTGACCTGGGGTGACATCACACGTCGAAGTAGAGCTCGAACTCGTGCGGGTGCGGACGCAGCTGCAGCGGGGCGATCTCGTTGGTGCGCTTGAAGTCGATCCACGTCTCGATCAGGTCGGACGTGAACACGTCGCCCTGGAGGAGGAACTCGTGGTCGGCCTCGAGCGAGTCGAGGACGGCGTTCAGCGAGGTCGGGACCTGGGCGACGTTCGCGTGCTCCTCGGGAGCCAACTCGTACAGGTCCTTGTCGATCGGCTCGGCCGGCTCGATCTTGTTCTTGATGCCGTCCAGGCCCGCGAGGAGCAGGGCGGAGAAGGCCAGGTACGGGTTGCCCGAGGAGTCCGGGGCGCGGAACTCCACGCGCTTGGCCTTCGGGTTCGAGCCGGTGATCGGGATACGCATGGCCGCGGAGCGGTTGCGCTGCGAGTACACCAGGTTGATCGGCGCCTCGAAGCCCGGCACCAGACGGTGGTAGGAGTTCACCGTCGGGTTGGTGAAGGCCAGCAGCGACGGGGCGTGCTTGAGGATGCCGCCGATGTAGTAGCGGGCGGTGTCCGACAGGCCCGCGTAACCGGCCTCGTCGTAGAACAGCGGGTCGCCGTTGCTCCACAGCGACTGGTGCACGTGCATGCCCGAGCCGTTGTCACCGAAGATCGGCTTCGGCATGAAGGTCGCGGTCTTGCCGTTGCGCCAGGCCACGTTCTTCACGACGTACTTGAAGAGCTGCAGGTCGTCGGCGGCGGCGAGCAGGGTGTTGAACTTGTAGTTGATCTCCGCCTGGCCGGCCGTGCCGACCTCGTGGTGCTGGCGCTCGACCTTCAGACCCTGCCGGTCCAGCTCCAGGGAGATCTCGGCGCGCAGGTCGGCGAAGTGGTCGACCGGCGGGACCGGGAAGTAGCCGCCCTTGTAACGGACCTTGTAACCACGGTTGTTCTCCAGGGCGCCGGTGTTCCAGGCACCCGCCTCGGAGTCGATGTGGTAGAAGGACTCGTTCGCGCCCGTCGAGAAGCGGACCGAGTCGAAGACGTAGAACTCGGCCTCGGGGCCGAAGTACGCGGTGTCGGCGATACCCGTCGACGCCAGGTACGCCTCCGCCTTCTTCGCCACGTTGCGCGGGTCACGGGAGTACTGCTCGCCCGTGATCGGGTCGTGGATGAAGAAGTTGATGTTGAGCGTCTTGTCCCGGCGGAACGGGTCGACGCGCGCGGTGGACAGGTCGGGGCGCAGAGCCATGTCCGACTCGTGGATGGCCTGGAAACCGCGGATCGACGACCCGTCGAAGGCCTGCTCGTCGTCGGGGTCGAACGCCTCCGCGGGCAACGTGAAGTGCTGCATGACACCCGGCAGGTCGCAGAAGCGGACGTCGACGAACTTGACGTCCTCGTCCGCGATGTACTTCTTGGCCTCGTCGGCGTTCTGGAACATCCAGCTCCTCCTACTCCCGACCGTCCGCGCCGGGGTGGTAGATCGTTCGTGCGGCCAGTGCGGTGGCACACGCTGGGGTCGACCCTAGGGACCGGTGATTTCTCGGGCGTGACCCATTTGTTTCGCAGAAGTTAACCAGCCCCCTACCACCGTAGCCCCGACAGACCCTGGGCGCTGCGGCCGGACCCGGGCGCAGTACCGTGTTCGGGTGGACAACAGGCAAGCAATGGGATCGTGGCTCTCCGGGCCGCGCGCGGCCATGGAGGACGCCGGGGCCGACTTCGGCTACCGGGGTGAGCAGCTCGGACTCCCCGAGGAGGGACCGAACTCGATCGCACGTCCCGGCAGGCGCCTGGGGGCCCTGGCCGTCGACTGGGGACTGTGCGTGTTGATCGCATACGGTCTCATCACGCACGGCTACACCCCCGCGACCAGCAACTGGGCCCTGCTCGTCTTCTTCGCGATGAGCGCCCTGACGGTCGGCACCGTCGGCTCGACCCCGGGCAAGCGCCTCTTCGGCATCCGGGTCGTGGCCCTGCGGACCGGCACGGTCAACCCGGGGCGTTCCCTGCTGCGCACGTTCCTGCTCTGCCTCGCGATCCCCGCGCTGATCTGGGACCGCGACGGCCGGGGGCTGCACGACCGCCTCGCGCAGACGGTCGAGGTCCGCGTCTAGACCGCACGACCGCCCACGGCGAGGACGACGGCGTACGACGAAGGGGCCGCCCGGAGTGATCCGGGCGGCCCCTTTCTCGACGAGGGTGGCTAGCGGGCCTTCGGGCCGCCCCTGGGCATCCGCATGCCCTTGGGCATCGGGCCCTTCGGCAGCGGCATGTTGCTCATCAGGTCGCCCATGGCGCGCAGCCGGTCGTTGGTGGCGGTCACCTGGGGGCCGGTCAGCACCCGCGGGTACTTCAACATGGTCGTGCGCAGCTTCTTCAGCTCGACCTGGCCCTCGCCGTTGCCGACGATCACGTCGTGCACCGGCACGTCCGCCACGATGCGGTTCATCTTCTTCTTCTCGGCGGCCAGCAGGCTCTTCACCCGGTTCGGGTTGCCCTCGGCGACCAGCACGATGCCGGCCTTGCCGACCGCGCGGTGCACCACGTCCTGGCTGCGGTTCATCGCCACCGCCGGAGTGGTCGTCCAGCCCCGGCCGATGTTGTCCAGCACAGCGGCGGCGGCGCCCGGCTGGCCCTCCATCTGCCCGAAGGCGGCCCGCTCGGCCCGGCGGCCGAAGACGATGGCCGTCGCGAGGACACCCAGCAGCAGGCCCAGGATGCCCAGATAGACCGGGTGACCGATCAGGAAGCCGATCGCGAGGAACACACCGAGGGTGCCGATGCCGACGGCCGCGAGTACAAGGCCGAGCTTCTTGTCGGCCTTGCGGGTCATCTTGTACGTGAGGGCGATCTGCTTCAGTCGCCCTGCGTTCGCGGCGTCCGCCGCGGTTTCCTTCCTCGCCATGCCACGAAGTCTACGTGGCTCCGGGAGTGCCCACGACGGCAGTGTCCGGTGCGAAGCGGCGGGAACGGACCGGGCGGGTCAGGGACGGCCGGTGGCCTGCTCCATGAACCGCTGGGCCTCGACACGGTCCTTGGCGCGGCGGCGGTCCTCCAGCACGGAGGTCCAGGCGTTGCGGCGGGCGGTGCGCTGACCGCTGCTCATGAGCAGGGACTCCACGGCGCGCAGGGCGTCGGTGAAGGACGGGATGGCGGTGGCGCGGACGGGCGCGGCCTGCATGATCGAGGTCCCCCCTCGGATCGGGTGCACGGGGTGTGATACCAGAGTCACTGTTTGGTGTTACCAGGGCGTGACCGACCGGTCAAACGCCGATGAAGCCTCGATGCGGACCCCCGGAACGCCGACGCGGCCCTGACGGCCGCCCTCATCAGCGAGGACGCTCAGGACCGCGTCGACTCGGCCATTACTGGCCAGTAATTCCTTGTGCGTGAATTCACACGCTCGGCTCACACCGCCTGGGTGGCGATGTAGGAACCGCGCTTCTCGACAGCCATCTGGTAGAGGCGCCCGGCGCGGTACGAGGAGCGGACCAGCGGGCCGGACATCACACCGGAGAAGCCGATCTGCTCGGCCTCCTCCTTCAGCTCCACGAACTCGTGCGGCTTGACCCAGCGCTCCACCGGGTGGTGCCGCACGGAGGGGCGCAGGTACTGGGTGATGGTGATCAGCTCGCAGCCGGCCTCGTGCAGCTGCCGCAGCGCCTCGCTGACCTCCTCGCGGGTCTCGCCCATGCCGAGGATCAGGTTCGACTTGGTGACCAGGCCGAAGTCGCGGGCCTCGGTGATGACCTTCAGCGAGCGCTCGTAGCGGAAGCCGGGGCGGATCCGCTTGAAGATCCGCGGGACCGTCTCGACGTTGTGCGCGAAGACCTCGGGGCGGGCGGAGAAGACCTCGGCGAGCTGCTCGGGGACCGCGTTGAAGTCGGGGGCCAGCAGCTCGACCTTGGTCCGGCCGGCCTCGCGGTCCGCCGTCTGCGCGTGGATCTGGCGCACGGTCTCGGCGTACAGCCAGGCGCCGCCGTCCTCCAGGTCGTCGCGGGCGACGCCGGTGATGGTGGCGTAGTTCAGGTCCATGGTGACCACGGACTCGCCCACCCGGCGCGGCTCGTCACGGTCGAGGGCCTCGGGCTTGCCGGTGTCGATCTGGCAGAAGTCGCAGCGCCGGGTGCACTGGTCGCCGCCGATGAGGAAGGTCGCCTCGCGGTCCTCCCAGCACTCGTAGATGTTCGGGCAGCCGGCTTCCTGGCAGACCGTGTGCAGGCCCTCGCTCTTCACGAGGTTCTGCATCTTCGTGTACTCGGGACCCATTTTCGCCCGGGTCTTGATCCACTCGGGCTTGCGCTCGATGGGGGTCTGGCTGTTGCGGACCTCCAGGCGCAGCATCTTGCGTCCGTCGGGTGCGACTGCGGACACGTCGGCTCCCTGTAGCTTCGATTCGTCGGCGTACCCCAGGGTACGCCCGTATTGATTGGGCCCTGCCGGTGAGGCCAACCTCACGGTCGCAGGGCGCATTCCCTCGATCAGGCGGATGCCTTCTCGATCACCCGCGGCTTGAGTTCCGCGTTCTCCAGGATGTCCCGAAGGTGGCGTTCCACCACGGGCAGGACCTCCTCGATCGTGATGTCGCGGCCCAGTTCGGCCGCCAGCGAGGCGACGCCCGCGTCCCGGATACCGCACGGGATGATCCGGTCGAACCACCGGTTGTCCGGGTTCACGTTGAAGGAGAACCCGTGCATGGTGACGCCCTTGGCGACCCGGATGCCGATCGCGGCGATCTTGCGGTCCTCGCGGCGCTGGCCGGCGTTGGAGGGCGCGTACTCCGGCCCGTTCAGCCGCGGGTCGAACTCCTCGTCGTCGATCCGCGGGTCGAAGTCCAGGGAGAGTCCGCCGAGCGCGGGCCGCTGCTCGACCGGGTCGCCGAGCACCCACACCCCGCTGCGCCCCTCGATCCGGGTGGTCTCCACGCCGTACTCGGCGCAGGTGCGGATGAGGGCCTCCTCCAGGCGCCGTACGTGCGCGACCACGTCCACCGGGCGGGGGAGCTTCTGGATCGGGTAGCCCACCAGCTGGCCCGGGCCGTGCCAGGTGATCTTGCCGCCGCGGTCCACGTCGATGACCGGGGTGCCGTCCAGCGGGCGCTCGCTGTCCGCGGTGCGCCGGCCGGCCGTGTACACCGGGGGGTGCTCCAGCAGCAGCACGGTGTCCGGGATCTCGTCCGCGAACCGGGCGGCGTGCACCCGGCGCTGCTCGTCCCACGCCTCCTGGTAATCGACGGCATCCGCGCCGAACCCCATGCGGACGAACCGCAACTCACTCACGGCAAGCGCCTCCCTCAGCGGACCGGTGTGTCAGGGCTGTAACGCGCCCACGCCACTGTACGTCCGACCGTCATGCGTCAGCCCTGCGGGCAATCCTCACACGATCGGATGAATGCATGGGGAAGAGTGCGATCACCTGCTCACCCTCCGCTACATTCGCGCCGTTCGAGAGGCCAAATCGGCTGCTCACAGGCAATCCCGGCACTTCAGAGTCCCGGAAGGCAGGAGACCGCACCGCAGATGACGGACCGACCCGCGCAGCGCACCCCCAACCGCCAGCTCGCCGCGCTCATCGCAGAGGCGGGGTTCTCCAACGCGGGTCTGGCCCGACGCGTCGACCAGCTCGGTCTGGAACACGGGCTGGACCTCAGATACGACAAGACGTCGGTCACCCGCTGGCTGCGCGGTCAGCAGCCCCGGGGCACGACGCCGGCCCTGATCGCCGAGGTGTTCACCCGCCGGCTCGGGCGCCGGCTCACCGCCCAGGACCTCGGCCTGGACGCCTGCGCCCCGGTGTACGCCGGGCTGGAGTTCGCGGCCACCCCCGAGGAGGCCGTCGACATCGTCAGCGGGCTGTGGCGCAAGGACTCGGGCAGCCACGCCGAGCTGCGCAAGATCGCCTTCACCCCGGCCGGGCTCGTCGTGCCCAGCCGGGACTGGCTGATCGGCAAGGCCGACGACCGGGTGGCCCGCGAGCCGGCGCTCCGGGTGCCCGCCCAGGCCCGGCCCGGCACCGTGAAGGACCGGCCGGAGTCCGTCCCGGTCCCGCCCCGGCCGCGCGGACCGGCCGCCCGCGTCCCCGGTCACAAGGTGTCCGGCGGCGACATCGCCGCGCTGCGCTCGGTCGGCGAGCTGTTCCGCACCCTCGACGACGCCTACGGCGGCGGCCACGCCCGGCAGGCGCTGGTGCGCTACCTGGAGCACGAGTGCGAGCCGATGCTGCGCGGCAGTTACGACGAGCAGACCGGCCGCCGACTGTTCGCCGCGGCGGCCGACCTGACCCGGCTCGCGGGCTGGACGTCGTACGACATCGCGGCGCACGGTCTCGCCCAGCGCTACTTCGTCCAGGCCCTGCGGCTCGCCCAGGCGGCCGGGGACCGCTCCTACGGCTCCTACGTCCTGGTCACGATGAGCCGTCAGGCCGTCTACCTCGGACACGGCCGTGAGGCGGTGCAGTTGGCCCGGGTGGCCCAGCAGGGGGTGGGCACCGGCGCGCCCCCGGTGGTACAGGCGCTGCTGCACGCCTCCGAGGCACGCGCGCACGGGGTGCTGGGGGAGGTGCGGGCGTGCACCGGTGCGCTGGTGCGGGCCGAGCGCGCCCTGGAGGCGGCCCGGCCCGGGGACGAGGTGCCGCACTGGGCCCGGTTCTTCGACGAGGCGCAGCTCGCCGACGAGTTCGGGCACTGCCACCGCGACCTCCACCAGTTCCGGGCGGCCGCGCAGCACGCCGAGCGCTCCCTGCAGCTGCGCGCGCCTTCCTACGCGCGCAGCCGCCTCTTCTGCCGGGTCGTCCTCGCCACCGCCAGGCTCGGCCTCGGCGAACTCGACCAGGCCTGCGCCCTGGCCGCCGAGGCGGCGGGCCAGGCGGCGGAGATGCGGTCCGTCCGCGCGATCGAGTACGTCAGGGACTTCGAACGACGCCTGGAGCCCTACAAGGATGCGCCACCGGCCCGCGGCTACCGGGAGCGGGTCGCGGCACTGGGCTGAGCGCCCGGCGCGCCGGGATCGCTGACGCGGTGCGGGTCGCCTCGCCGGGCCGAGTCGCCCAGGTGCCGGGCCGCCGACCGCGCTCGGCCCGCCAGGCCGTCCGGTAGGGCCGGGCGGCCCGGTGCCCGGCAAGGGCTCAGGCGGCGCGGGGCAGGGTGGCCGCCGGGTCCGCGCTGTGCAGGGAGCCCGCCGCGCCCAGGTCCGTCAGGATCGCCGAGGCGGCCCGGTGGGCGGAGTGCAGGGCGCCCTGGACGGTGCTGGTGTCGCGGTGGTCGCCGCAGACGTACAGGCCGGCCAGCAGGCGCACCGGGCGGCGCAGGTCGTGCGGCGGGCGCATCGCCGGGACCGCTTCCGGGGTGTGATGCACCGCCAGCGTCTCCCAGCGGCGCGTCGGCGTGCCGTACAGGCGGGTCAGGTGGATGCGGACGGCGGTGTCGACCGCGTCGGGCGGCGTGCCCAGTACCGTCGACGAGATCAGCACCCGGCCGGCCGGCGCCCGGCTCGGGTCGACGCTGCTGAGCACCGCCGTGTGCGCCACCGGTCCGCCGCGGTCGGCGTCCAGCAGCAGCGAGGTGCCCGTCGTGAGGACCGCCGCCGGGTCGTCCGTGGTGTGGTGGACGACCGTCACCGGGTGGAAGTCGGGCACCCGGAGCCCCGGCAGCAGGTCGGCCGCGGCCCGCGCGTCGGTCGCCAGCAGCACCGCACGGCAGCGGATCACCCCGTGCTCGGCCGTGCTCACCGACGTCGTGGACACCGAGGTGACCCGCACGCCGGTGTGCACGGTGCCGGACGGCAGCGTCCGGGCCAGCAGTTCCGGCACCATCTCCGCCCCGCCCTCCGGCACGCACAGCCGGCCGCTCGCGAAGGAGTGCAGCGCGAGGTCGGCGCACCTGCTGGAGGTGGTCAGGTCCGGGTCGCACAGCAGGGCGGCCAGCAGCGGGCGCAGGAAACCGTCGACGGTCCTGGCGGGCACCCCGCGGGCCGCGAGCGCCTGCGCGGCGGGCAGTTCGGGGCGGGCCAGCAGGCGTTCGACGGGAGTGGCGGCGATCCGGCCCAGGGCGGTGCCGAGGCGGGCCTGGTCGACGGCGCCGCCCACCGGCGCACCGGCCCGGCCCGGAACGGCCGACGAACCCCTGGGGGCGCTCGCCAGGGCGCGCACCACATGAAGTGCGCCCCTCGCACTCCCCGTGGCCGCCGGTGCGCCGGCCCGGTGGGTGCGCCCGTCGCGATGGAGCAGGACGCCCGGCGCGAAGCGGCGCAGGGCGAGCGAACCGAGCCCCGGGGTGAGGCGCAGTTCGGGACTGGACGTGGACAGCAGTTGTCCGATGCGGTCGAGGCGGAAGCCGTCCACCTTCTCGGTCGACATGCGGCCGCCCACCCAGGGGGCGGCCTCCAGGACTGCGGTCGATACTCCTGCGCTGGTGAGCCGGTGAGCCGCCGAGAGTCCGGCGATCCCGGCTCCCACGATGACGACGTCCACCTGGTACGCGGGCTCAAGCACGAGGCCCCTCCTGTGGTTGCGCGGCCGGTGGAGACGTCATGCCCCCAACAGGCCCGGGGAATACCCGAGTTCGGGTCGAGGGTAGGTTCGCTCTCGGTCAGGAACAGTCGCGCATCGACAGAGCACGGTCGCACGACGGTCGCATACGGTCACAAGGCAGCACGGATCGCGTCGTCGATCTCAGGGAACGCGAACGTGAACCCCGACTCCAGCAGCCGCTTGGGCACCACCCGCGCACTGCCCAGCACCTCCCCGGCCATCTCGCCCAGCACCGACCGCAGTACGGGCGCCGGGACGGCGAACAGCGTGGGCCGGCGCAGCACCCGCCCCATCGCCTCGGTGACCTCACGGTTGGTCAGCGGCCGCGGCGCGGTCAGGTTGAACGGCCCGGACAGCGTCTCGTGGTCGATCAGATGCCGGATCGCGGCGACCTCGTCGTGCAGCGCGATGTACGACCAGTACTGCCGACCGTCGCCCATCCGGCCCCCGAGCCCCGCCCTGAACAGCGGGAACAGCTTGCCCCAGGCCCCGCCCTCGCGAGCCACGACGAGCCCCGTGCGCAGCAGCACCGTCCGCACCCCCGCCTCCTGCGCGGGCGCCGTAGCCTCCTCCCACTCCACGCAGAGCGACGGCAGAAAACCGTCCCCCGGCGGCGCGTCCTCGTCCACGGCCCGGTCACCGGTGTCGCCGTAGATGCCCATCGCGCTGCCGTTGACGAAGACCCGCGCCGGTGTGTCCAGCGAGGCCACCGCCTCCGCCAGGGCGGCCGTGCCGAGCACCCGGCTGTCCCGTACGAGCCGCTTGTACTCGGGCGTCCAGCGCCGGTCCCCGATGCCCGCCCCCGCGAGGTTCACCACCGCGTCGCAGCCGACCAGCCCCGCCGCGTCCACCCGCTGCCGTTCCGGGTCCCAGCGGACCTCGTCCGCCCCCCGGGGCGCGTGGCGGACCAGGCGCACCACCTCGTGCCCGTCCGCGGTCAGGGACCGCACCAGGGCGCTGCCGATGAGACCGGACGCGCCGGCCACCGCGATTCGCGAAGGTTCCATGAGGTCATCCCTACCCCGTGACCTAGGGTGGCCGTCATGTCCGAACCCTCCATACGCAGCGCCCTGCCCGCCGACGAGGAGCAACTGGCCGTTCTCGACCGGACCGCCTGGTCCGTGCTGCACTCCGTCCAGCCCGCCCCGCTGCCGCCGTACCCGCCCTTCTTCGACGAGCGCCATCTGCCGCACGACTACCTGGTCGCCGAAGTCGACCGGCGGATCGTCGGCTACATCCGCCTCGTGCGCGCCACCACGCTGGCCGCAAACGCCCACGTGCGCCAGATCCAGGGCCTGGTGGTCTCCGACGAGGTCCGGGGCATGGGCGTCGGCCGGGCGCTGGTCCGGGCCGCGATCGAGGAGGCGCGGAAGCGCGGCGCGCGCCGTCTCACCCTGCGCGTGCTCGGGCACAACGCGCCCGCACGGGCCCTGTACGAGTCGGAGGGCTTCGTGGTCGAGGGCGTGCAGCCGGAGGAGTTCCTGCTCGACGGCAAGTACGTCGACGACGTGGCGATGGGCCGCTTCCTCTGAGCCCCGCAGCGGCCGCCGGGCCCTACGACGTGATCAGCCGGCCCGTGTCGACCGGTACCGTCGCCGCCTGCAGGTTCAGGCTCCCGTCCTGCGGATAGCCCGCGACCACCG
>NZ_JAJSZC010000256.1:0-10260 GCF_036815105.1 Streptomyces sp. IBSBF 3136 | reverse complement strand
CCCCCCCCCCCCCCCCCCCCCCCCCCCCCCCCCCCCCCCCCCCCCCCCCCCCCCCCCCCCCCCCCCCCCCCCCGGCCGGTCACGACGCGTCGAGCACCGTGCCGGTCAACTCGAGCCCCCCGGGCCGCGGTCGGTCGGTCCGGTCGTCGAGCTGCTGGAACCGCACCGACTCGGCCGGCTCCGTCACGCGGTCCTTGACGGTGGGGATGGTGATGTCCGTACTGGTGCTGCCCGCGGGGATGCCCACCCACAGGAAAAGGCCCCCCGGCAGCTTCGACAGCGGCCGCTCCGGGTCGGGCGACGCGCCGCTGGTCTCGCCCAGCCAGCGCGCGGACACGTCCTTCGTGGACAGCTCGGGGCCGGCGGCCGGCGCGACGGCGGTGAATGCCGTGCCCATGTCGATGTCGACGGGCTCGGACAGCGACACCCGCCACTTCAGGGACTTCCCCTCCGTCACCCGGTCGGCGAGCGGGGTGACGGTCATGGCGGGTGCCGGGTCGTCGTCGTGCACGGTGATCCCGCCCCGGTAGGAGCCGACGACCGCGCCCCGGACCGCCTTAACGAGGATGTCGTACGTCATGTCGGAGCCGTAGCGCGTGTTGCCCTTCACCACGACCGGCACGTCGATGTCGTGGCCGCCCGGGTGCACGGTGACCAGCCGGTCCTTGCCCTGGCCGGTGACCGGGTCCAGGACGTAGACCCGAACCTGGCCGCTGCCGTGGCCCGACACCTCGACCGGCACCCGGTAGGTGCGCTCGCCGGAGTCGCCCTCGGCGACGGTGGTCCGGCCGACGTCCACGCGCGGCAGCTCGGCGGGGCGCCCCGCCGGCAGCCCCGGCCGCCAGCCCCACGCGTCCATCAGCCAGGCCCGCCCGGAGCCCGAACGCGGCGTCAGCGCGAGGGACTTGATCGTGTGCAGATCGAGCCCGGCGCGGTGGGCCGCGGTCAGCGGCACCCGGATCTCGCGCGCCCAGTAGGAGGCGGTGCGCTCGCTGCCCGGCAGCCCGTCGATCGCGACCTTGCCGAGGACCGCCTTGCGGCCCGAGGCGTCGGTGACGGACACGTCCAGACGGGTGCCCCGGGAGTTCGGCGGCACGAACAGGCGCAGCGCCAGGGCCTTGTCACCGCTCAGCGAGACCGGGTTCTTCACCCGCACCCGCGCGGGGGTGCCGGCACGGGTCCAGCGCAGGGCGACGGCGCGCCGCCCGGCCTCGCGGTCGGTCTCCCACTGCGCGAAGTGCGGCGAGCTGCCCTTGGCGCCCTGTCCCAGGCAGGTCCTGGCCGGTGCCGGGTCGACCGCCGCGCACAGCCGGGCGCCGGTCACGGACACCCCGCCGTCGGGCAGGAACCCGGCGTCACGGCGTCCGCCCACGGCGTGGGTGAGGACCCGGGCCGGGTCCGCCGACGGCGCCCGCCTGCCGGAACCGTCCAGCAGCGGCCGTACCCGGTCGTCGCCGGAGAGGAACACCCGCGCGGCGGCCGCGATGTAGGTCGAACCGGCGCGGTGCTGCTGGGCGGCGGTCAGCCGGGTGGCGGTGTGCTTGGAGCAGACCGGGTCGCGCTGCTGCGGGTCGTCCGGGAAGTCGTCCTCGGCGGGCGCGGTGGCCTGCCCGGGCGTCCACTCGGAGTTGAAGAAGTTGTGGTTGGCGCCGATGACGTAGACCGCGCTGTGCAGGGCGCCGCCACGGCTGACGGCGCGCGTGCCGTCGACGTACACCTCGCCCTGGAGGTCGGAGACATCGCCGTCGCAGCCGGGCAGGATGGTCGCGGACGGCACGTCGGGCACCGGGTTCTGGCCGAAGACCGTGGGGCCGATCAGGACCAGGCCGCGGATGGTCCAGCGCACCGCTCCGTGGTAGCCGTCCTGCGCGGCCGGCGGCGGGTAGAGGCTGTCCAGCGCCGCCCGGTTCACGCCCTCACCGCCTCGCGAGTGGCCGATCAGCATGACCCGGGACAGATCGGCGCGGGGTGCGTCCCGCACCACGGCCGGTGCGGTCTCGGGGTGTTCGGCCCAGTCGGCCCACCGGGCCAGGTGCAGCCGCACCAGGGAGGAGCGCGCCTGGGCGCCGCCGTCCTCGGCGGCCCAGTCCTGGCCGTTGATGCCGTTCGCGGAGATCGAGACCGTCAGATACCCCTGGGAGGCCAGCAGTTTCTGGTCGCGCAGGTAACCGCGGTGGCTGGGCACCGGCTTCGTCCCGGCCGCACAGGGCCAGTCACCGGTGATGTCGTGCCCCTTGTAGCACGTGTAGTGGCGGCCGTGCAGGAACAGCGCGAGCGGGCGCGGCCCGCGGGCGCCGGTCGGCGCGACGACCACCGCGCGCATCTCGACCGGGGCGGCGAAGCCGGGCAGCCGGACCGACTTGAGCCGGTACTCACCGGTCGTCGTGTGGTACGAGCCCGGTCTGCCCGGGTCGACGGCGTTGGCCGGCAGCGGTGCCGGCGGGCGGGCCGCCGAGGTCGCCGGGGCATGGCCGGTGACGTCCAGCCGGCGGCCGCCGGACCAGACCTGGAGTCCCCGCAGCCGCCCGGGGTGCTCGCCGTCGAGTCGCAGCCGGAAGGTGCGCCCGTCCTCGGCCGGCCGGGGTATCCCCAGCAGCCGTCCGCCGGAACGGAACTCGACCCGCGCGTCGCCCATGGGCACCGGCCGGTCCGACCGCCACACCAGCTGCGGCGCCGACCGGCCGCCGGCGATGCCCCACCCGGGTGGCAGCGTCCCGTCGGCTCCTGCGGTCGACGTCCCTGCCGTGGAGTGTGGTTGACCTTGGGCGACTGCCGATCCCGGGGACGCGCCCGCCACCGCGAGCAGCGCGGCGGCGGCGATCCAAATGCGCCGGGCACGGACCACAGTTCCTCCTCTGTTCCCGACTCGGGCGTCCCGGCTGTCCCGGGCGCCCCTCGCCCCCGGAGGACGGGAAGGAGACTCTGTGGGTTGCCTGTGAAGGCCAAGTGTTCGATCAGAGGTAGGAGTTGGCCGGAAAGGTGGCGACGGCGGCCGGAACGGCCGCGGGGCCGTGGCCGGTTCGGCCGGCGTGCCCTCAGGTCCAGGCGCGGTACGGCTCGTCCAGCAGCTGGAAGACCGGTTCGCCGCGCACCGGGTCCTTGGCCGTGGACAGCCGCACACGGTCGCCGCTGTGGATGCCGACGGGCGGACCCATGACGCGGCCCCGGACGACGAATCCCTCGGCCATCTCTATCAGGGACACGTTGCGCGCCGCGGGTGTGTTGCGGTGCACGACGGTGGAGTGGCGCACCGTCCCGCTGCCCTCGCTGCGCTCCGTGCGCAGCTCGCTGCCCTGACAGACCGGGCACAGCAGCCGGTGGTACATGGCCGTGCCGCACCAGGTGCAGCGCTGGTAGTGGATGGCGTCCCTGGAATCCGAGGAAACGGGATCGAGGAGGCCCGCCGCGGAGCCGCCCGCCGAATGCGAGGTGCTTGCTGAGTGGTGGTACACGCTGGTCAACTCCCTGCGCTCGGCCGGAATCCCGCGCGCCCGGCGCGAACCGCGCACGCGTGTGCCCGGTCGAGGTGCCACCGTGCACGTCGACAGAGTATGGCACTCAGTGTCACTCGTAAAGGCACTCCGTACCCCGAATCTGCGAAGACTCTGTGGGGGTGCGGTCCTGCCGAGGGTCGGGGGTCGGGTGCGCCGGGTCAGTCGCGGCCGAGCACCGTCTCGAACTCCCGGACGACCCGCCACAGGGGCGCGTCCCGGCGGGCGACCAGCACCACCACGTCCTCGGCGCCCTCGCCACGCGGGTGGACCGCGCCGGGGTCCTCGGGCGCCTCGTGGCCGAACGCGGCCTGGACGTATCCGAGGGCGTGGTCCACCGCCGCGCCCGCGTCGTCCTCGCCGTCCGAACGCAGCCAGGACCGCAGCGCGTTGTTGTGGGCGGCGACGACCGCGGCCGCGACGACGTCGGCGCGCAGCGTCCCCCCGGGCCGGTCCGCGAACCGCCCGCGCAGGTACCCGGCGAGCGCGCGCTCGTAGCGCCACACCACCGACAGCTCGTACGCGCGCAGCCCCGGCACCTTCTTGGTGAGTCGGTAGCGCTGCACGGAGAAGGTCGGGTTCTCCGCGTACATCCGCAGCACCAGCCGGGCCGCGTCGCACACCCGCCGCACCGGCTCGTCCTCCTCGGCGCCCGCGGCGAGGAACGCGGTCATGTCGGCCAGGCAGCGCTCGTGGTCGGGGAAGACCACGTCCTCCTTGGAGGGGAAGTAGCGGAAGAACGAGCGCCGGCCCACTCCGGCCAGTGCCACGATGTCGTCCACGGTGGTCTGCTCGTACCCGCGTTCGAGGAAGAGCTGGAAGGCCGCCGCCACCAGGGCGTCCCGCATCGGCGGCTTCGCGGCCGGCGCCGCGCTGCTGGAGCTCATGGACGGGAACGTAGCACCCCCACCCACGTCGATGGCACTCAGTGCAGTGTCGGAGCGCGGACGGGGGAACTGAGTGCTCTGCCGCTCGCGCGGCCTGCCGGGCCCCAGGCCAGCGTGACCACCACCGGCAGCTTCTCGATGCCGTTGACGAAGTTCGAGCCCACCCGCGGGACCTGAACCCCTCCTCCTCGGCCTCGAATCGTACGAAGAGCCGGGCCGGGGACGAGTGCGGCCGCACCCGGACGTAACCTTTCTGCATCCCGCGCCGGCACGGTGCGGCGCGCCCGAGGAGAGACCCCATGCCCACCGCCCGCCCCCGTGTCCTCTACGTCACCGACCTGGCGTACCCGGCCCGTGGGCGCCGGTACTGCGACGAGGACATCCTCCTCACCTCCCGGCTGCGCGAGCACTTCGACCTCGCCCTGTGCCACCCGCTGGACGCGGCCGCGCTGATGGACGCCCACGACGCCGTCGTCGTCCGCAACAGCGGACCCGTCCTCGGCTACCAGAAGGAGTACGACGCGTTCCGCGCGCGGGCGCTCGACGCCGGCACCCTGGTGTACAACCCGCTCACCGGCAAGGCGGACATGGCCGGCAAGCAGTACCTGGTCGACCTCTCCGCGGCCGGCTTCCCGGTCATCCCGACCGTCGACCGGGCCGAGGACCTGCACCTGCTGCCCACGACCGAGCGGTACGTGGTCAAGCCCAAGCTGGGCGCGGACTCGCTCGGCCTGCGCATCGTGCCCGCCGGCGGCCTCACCGGCCTGCCCGGGCTCGCCGACGGCGGCCTCCTCGTCCAGCCGTGCGTCGACTTCGCCCACGAGGTGTCCTTCTACTTCGTGGACGACGACTTCCAGTACGCGCTGTACGCCCCCGACCCGCGGCGCCGCTGGGAGCTGCGACCGTACGCGGCCACCGCCGCCGACCTGGAGTTCGCCCGCCGCTTCATCGACTGGAACGCCCTCGGCCACGGCATCCAGCGCGTCGACGCCTGCCGCACCCGGGACGGCGGACTGCTGCTGGTCGAACTGGAGGACCTCAACCCCTACCTCTCCCTGGACGCCCTGCCCGAGGAGGACCGGGACGCCTTCGTCACCGCCCTGACGGCGTCGCTCAGCCGCTTCGTGCACGGGGAGCGGGAGGCGCTCGTCCCCGCCTGACGGCACCGGCGCCGTGCCCGCCGGCCGAGCTGAACGAGGCCGCCGCGCACGCCGTATCTCATTCCGGGGACCGCGGGCGCCCAGACCCGCGAGGGACGGAAGGAGAGCAGGGTGCCGACACCGCCCGAGCCCGAACGGCCCGGCCCCGGACCGGTCCTGGAACCCGTCCGCGTCCTGCGGCTGCGCCGCTTCGACGCCCTCGCGGAGCTGATGCGCGAGACGTACCCGGAGCCGGAGGGCTACGAGTCCTTCGGCGGGGCGCCCCGGCCGGGCACCGCGGGCGGTCCGTCCCGTCCGGCCGAGGACGAGACACAGGAACTGCCGCCCTTCCCCGGCGACGCGCAGCCCCCGCCGGGCGGCGGCACCCCCGGCTCCGGCCTGCGCCGTGCCGCCGTCGCCGTGGCCGTCGGGGCGGCCGCACTCGTCGGCTTCGGCTGCGCCCTGCTGCTCCCGGCCCGGCAGGAGGCGGGCGCGGCTGTGCGGCCCTCGCCGTCCGCCACCCGGGAACCCGCCACGCCCGCACCGGCCGCCCCGGCACCGGCCACACCCGCCACCACCGCCACCGGCGACCCCGACGGCGCCGGCACCCTCCGCCAGGGCGACACCGGCCCCGAGGTCACCGAACTCCAGCAGCGCCTGCTGCGCATCCCCGACGTCTACCGGGACGGCTCGGCCGACGGCACCTACGACGCCGTCCTCACCGCCGCCGTCGCCCGCTTCCAGCTCTGGTACGGCGTCAGCGGCGACGAGACCGGCGTCTACGGCGACGACACCCGCCGGGCCCTGGAGTCCCGCACCGGCCCGGCCGGCGGCTGATCCACCGGCCCCCGGACGGACCTCCTCCGCAAAACTCCCCGTCCGGCGCATCGGCCCGGCGTCCCGGGGCACGCTGAGGATGCGACGACGGAGCGGACGGGAGCGCAGTGGCATGGCGGACGTGGACGACTTCTTCCACCGGCTGGACCCCGACATGTGCGTGGTGACGGCCGTGGCGGGTGGTGAGCGGGCCGGCTGCCTGGTCGGCTTCGCCTCGCAGTGCTCCATCCGGCCGCCGAGATTCGCGGTGTGGCTGTCCAAGGAGAACCGCACCTACCGGGTGGCGCGGGCCGCGCACTGCCTCGCCGTCCACCTCCTCACCCGCGACCAGCGGGACCTCGCGGTGGTCTTCGGTGGCCAGACCGGCGACGAGGTCGACAAGTTCGCCCAGGTCGACTGGTGGGAGGGCCCCGGCGGCGCGGCCGTGCTGACCGGCGCGGCGGCCTGGCTCGTCGGCGACATCCTGCACCGCACCGACGGCGGCGACCACGTCGGCTTCGTCCTCGACCCGCTGCGGTGGGGCGAGGGGCCCGGCGGCCCGCTGCTGCGGCTGTCCGAAGCGCTCCCGATCACCCCGGGTCACCCGGTGGACTGACCCGGCTCGAACACCGGGCAACGCCCCGGAAAACCCCGGCCCGGCGTCCGGTCGGCCGGCCCCACCATGGCACTCGTCCGCGGCCTGCGCGGACCCGCCCCCGCACCACGACCGAAGGCCACGCCGATGACCGGCTCCCGCATCCCGGGCCTGCTAGTGCCCGCCGCCCTCCTGCTGGCCCTGGTCGTCGGCGTCTGCTGGTACTGGCGACACCGCGGCGACGACTGACGCCCGGTCTCAGTCCCCGCCCCGGTCGCCGTCCGGCATCCGGATGTCCAGTACGCACACGTCGTCGCGCCGCTCGTCCGGCAGCATGCTGCCCAGCAGCGCCTCCAGGGCGCCGGCACCGTGGCGCTCGTGGTCGCGCACCGCGTCGGCCAGGCGGTCGAAGCCCGCGTCGATGCCCTCGCCGGTGCGCTCCACCAGACCGTCCGTGTACAGCAGCAGCCGGTCCCCGGGCTCCAGCCGGATCTCCGCCGACTCGAAGACCGGTCTCGCGCTCGCGCCGAGCAGCATGCCGCCCGGGCGCCCCAGATAGCGCACCTCACCGCCGCGCACGAGCAGCGGCGGCGGATGCCCCGCCTGCGCCCAGGTCAGCACGTGCGTCCCGGGGTCGTAGCGGGCGAGGACCATGGTGGCCGTGGCCCGGCTGTCCCGCGAGTGCAGCAGCAGCCGGTTCAGCCGCGCCAGCGCGTCGGTGAGCGAGGAGCCCGTACTCACCATGCCCTTGGCGGTGAACCGGAGCTGGGCCATCGTCGCCACGGCGCCGATGCCGTGGCCCGCCACGTCACCGACCACGAACAGGGCGGCGTCGTCGGGCAGTTCGATCGCGCTGAACCAGTCGCCGCCGACGTGGATGCCGGACTGGGCGGGCAGATAGGCGACCTCGATCCGCAGCCCGGCCAGCAGCACCGGCTTGCTGGGCAGCGGCAGCAGGGCGTGCTGCAACCGGGCGGCGAGCGCCCGTTCGGCCTGCAGCACCCCGCGCTGCAGCAGCATCGCGCGCTCGCTCTCCACCAGGGCGAGTTCGGCGCTGCGCTGCGCGGTGAGGTCCTGCATGAAGCCGTGCACGTCGGCGGCGGTGCCGTCCGGTTCGGTCACGGCCTCGGCGACGATCCGCAGGTGCCGTACGCCGTCCGGTGCCTCGACACGGAACGGCACGTCGAACGCCCGTGCCCGCTGGACGAGTTGGGCGATCGCGTGGGCCAGCGGATCGGCGTCCTGGGGCAGCACCAGCTCGGGCAGCCGCTCCAGCGGGACCGGTCCGAGCGCGGGGTCGCGGTTGAGGACGGCGTACGTCTGCGGGGACCAGGTGATCTCCTGGGTGACCAGGTTCCAGTTGGCCCAGCCCAGGTTGCCCAGACGCTGGACGTCGGACAGGCGCTGTTCCTGCCGCTCGGCGGGGTCGTGCCGCAGCCAGGTCACCAGCAGTCCGTCACCGAGCGGGGCCGCCCGCACCGAGTAGGTGGCGGTCACCGGCACCCCGTCGGAGACGTCCTGGTAGGCGAACGGCTCGCTCTCGAAGGGCGCACCGGTCATGAGCGCGTCCAGGTAACCCAGCCACAGCGGCTCGCCCGCGACGGACGGATAGCTCTCCAGCACGTGGCTGCCCACCATCTCCCGCCCGGTGCGGCCGAACACGTCGACCGCCTCGGCGGAGGCGGCGTCGATGCGGTAGTCCTCCACCTCGCCGGAGACCGCGCGCAGCGGAGTCAGCAGGATGGCCGCTCCCGGCAGCGCGTCGAGCACGGACTGCACGCTCCGCGCGGTGTCGTGGTCGGCACCTTCCCGAGGGGCGTCGAAGGCGCGCAGCCGGCCCGCGCACAGCCGGGCCACGGCGCGCAGCAGTTCCCGCTCGCGGGGCGCGAACGCCCCGGCCGGCCGGCGCAGCACACCGAGGGCGACCCTCGCGGTGTCACCGCCGGGCACCGGGAGCCAGGCCCTCGACCGCCACCGCTCGGGATCGCCGATGACCAGGTCGCGCAGCCGGTCCGTGGCGACGTCCTCCAGCCAGCGCGGCTCGCCGGCCTGAAGGGTGTCGACCGGCGGGACCCCGCTCAGTGGCGGCACGTGATGCCACTGCGCGGCGAGGGTCGCGCCGAGCCCCGCGTGCCCGATCAGGTCGAGTCCGCTGCCGTGCTGCCGCTCGTACAGCAGCACGGCGTCCGCGCCCATCTCGGGCGCCAGGTGCTCCAGCAGGCTCTCGGCCAGCTCCTGCGGGGAGCCGACGCCGACCAGGTCCCGGCCGACCTGGCCGAGCACGTCCACCAGATCACCGGTGGCGGTGGGCCCGGGCTCCCAGGACACGGTCGCGGAGCGGCGCGCGTCCACCGCTTCGGCGGGCTGCCGCTCGGTGGTCACCAGGCTGCCGAGCGTGAGCCAGCACTCCTCCAGCAGGGTGCGGTTGCCGCTCTTGGCGCGGTGCAGCAGCTCCTCGTGGGCGGCGTCGGGGGTGCAGCCGGTCGTCGCCATCAGGGCGCCCTTGGCCCGCTCCAGCACCGCCGAGGTGGCGGCCGCGTCGCGCAGCCGTGCCATCTCGGCACGCTGCCGGGCCACGACCTTGGCCAGTGCCACCAGATCGGCACCGGCGCCGGGGTCCACAGGGGGCGCTGGCTCGCTCGTCACGCGATGAGCATTGCACATCTCGGGCCGTTCGATCACTCGTCTGCCACGTCCGGCTTTCCCGGCAGGATACGTCCGGCTTTTCCGGAAAAGAGGGCCCGCCCGCACGCGGGACCCCGCTGCCCGGCAGGGGTGCCCGAAGGGGACCGAGCGGGCGGGAAAGACCCCGGGAGTGCCGCCGTGCGGGCCGTCAGCGGCCGGTGCCGCGCGCGGCCAGCGCCTCGCTGACCGCGCGGACGCTGCGCGCGATGTGCTGGAGCTGGAGCACCTCGGCGGCGTAAAGCTTGATCGTGTGTTCGATGACCGACTCGGGGATGCCGAGGACGGGCAGCTCGGCCCGGGCCGTCTGCAGCGCCGTCCGCGCCACCCGGATCTCCTGGTGCACCTGTATCTGGGCGTGCCGGGCGAGCAGGACGGGGTGCCGCATGAGTGCGGGGTAGCTGCCGTAGCGCGCCGGGATCAGGTCGCGCAGCCACTTGGCCGCCGAGCGTTCCCAGTCGTAGCTGCCGGGCGTCTTGACCTGGCAGGGCCAGTCGGGGCTGAGGCGCATGGTGGTCAGGGGCATGATCATCGCTTCCGGTGTGCGGCGTCGTGAGGGTGTCCGACGGTGTGGGGGGGGCCCCCCCCCCGGGGGGGGGGGGGGGGCCCCCCCCGGGCCCCCCGCGGGGGGGGCCCCCCCCCCCCCCCCG